>DAOTTD010000156.1:0-2235 GCA_034438015.1 Ktedonobacteraceae bacterium
CACCGACCATGACCACTAGCGATCTCGAAGAAGTCGTCTTTGGCCTCTTCCCGCGCAAAGTCATCACCGAGAGGGGAGACGCAGCGGAGATCATTCAAGAATTACGTGCATTTTGGCACTTTTTAGAGCGCGTCTACCAGTTGCCGCAAGCCAGGCAGATGCTGGCACACTTGACGCCACAGGCCACCCGACGCCTGGAGCGGGAGTTGCAGGAGTCAGCCAACTTTGGCATGGCCAAGTCCTTTGTCCTGATGGGAAAAGAGGCGGGCTTTGAGATGGAATCGCCGGAAGGAATGCAAGCCTGGGTCCAAGCCTACAATGCCACCGTGGCGCCGACGATGGCTGCTGTCTCTCAGCATCCGGGACCTCCGACCAACAAGAAGGCGCGTGGTGTGCCCAAAGGCACGAGGAACGCACCGCGTCGCAAGAAGAAGCGCACACCTCCTCAATGAGAGAAGAGGTCCATGAAAAGGCGCGCTCCGGCTTGGGCCCATGGACCGGCCTCCTGCACCATGACGCTGGGGCGTCTGTGTTTGCAGGTCGTTCCTTTGACGCGGGGAGCCTGCTTCCTCGATCACTGCGACATCAGCGAGCCTGCGGGAGAACCAACATATGCTTCACAGAGGACGAATGAGTTGTAGGCTGTTGCTGTTCTTCTCGCAGAGTGGCATCTCAGAGCCTGTTTGGGAAAGTAGCAAAGAGCATAACGAGCATCTTGCTTGCAATCGATGTGACTCCTTTGGACACGCATGGTGCCCAGCCGGACTCGCTCCGTTGGGGTTCAGTGGGCCGATGGGGCCGATCGAGAGCAGGAGTTAGCCAAGTGGTGCAAAGCACAGAGTAGCTGGGACCTGAAAGTGATGGAGCACCCATCAGGCTCGCTCGGTTTCTGCATCCAACTCCATCGGACACCTCGCCGTATGATAGTGGTAATAAGCGTGGCAAGTGAGCAGGCTTTAAGGTGACGAGCGAGCAATCAGCGCGAAGAGTGAGCAACACAGCCATTAACCGTTTGAGAAACCGCTCCCCATCTAGCTTCATCCATCAATCTCCTGTAAATTGGCTGCTTTTGAGATGCGAGCGTCGGTGCATGTTGACATACTGATCGTCAACAGACTTCACTCATTTCTCGCGTTGATACCATCTCTCGGTGGTTCTCTGGGACGACGGATCGTTTCGTCTAGGCATGGTGGGAAAGCGACGAGAAGTCGTCCAGGTACCCACGAAGCAAGGAAACCAGATCTCCCTGCGCTTCTTGCTCAAGCCACTCCTCAAGGGCCACACACAGCGCTGCCATGTAGATGGCTACCAGGAAGCGCATCTTGTTGCGGTTCGTGACAGTTTCCAGCCGGGAGCACAGCGCATCACAGAGGGCTGGCTCTTTTCCCACCAGTGCATAGAGATAGAGGGAAGCGATCGAGGGGATCTGCATGACCACGTGATAGCGGGTCAGAAAACTGGCCCGCTGCTGCTGATACCGGCTGGCCAGGTACTCAAAGGTCGCGCGCAGGGCTGGGTGCGGTGACTCCGTTGGTGCAGCGTGCTCGAGAAAGCGGAGACCTTCGCTCTGGATCGCGCGCATGGGCTCCAAGAGCACGTCCTCTTTGGAGGCAAAGTACCGAAAAAAGGTGCGCGAGGACATCATCACCGCATCCGCAATATCCTGGATGGACGTGTGCTCGTACCCCCGTTGCTGAAACAGTCGCAGGGCGGTCTCTTCAATGGTGGCCTGCGCCAGGCGTTTCTTGCGTTCTCGCAAACTCATCGGCTGCGATTCGTCGTACTGAGAAGATATTGTGTCGTTCATTTTACCTTTTCCTCCTATTGACTTTTGTCGTTTATGACAATATAATCCAAAAAGACAGATATGACAACCAGAGACAGTATACACGCTCTGTCGATTTCTTGACATGACGATTTTTGAGGGATGTACCTCAGCGGTTTTCTCCCCCTGAGCCACATCCAGATAAGGAGCAAGAAGCTATGCGTTTTGAACAACAGGTCGCCCTGGTTACTGGTGCCGCCTCTAGCATTGGTCGCGCGCTGGTCCAGCGCCTGGTGGCTGAGGGAGCAGCCGTGGTTGCCGTTGACATCGTGGAAGCACCACTGCAAACCCTGGTCGCGGACCTGCGGGAACAAGGAGCCACGATTACCGGGTGTACCGCCAATGTGGCCTCAGATACGGATGTGGCATCCATGCTGGCTACCGCGACGTCGACCTATGGGCGGCTCGAT
>DAOTTD010000157.1:0-3661 GCA_034438015.1 Ktedonobacteraceae bacterium
CCTTAGACGTTACCCCTCGCTTCCCACCCCACCGTTGCCAGTGACGCAGGGAGGGATTGGAGACAGCCCTGGATACTAGGCTGGGAGCCTCTTTGCTCCACTCATCACAAGCGACTTCAGGTCGCACACAGAACTCATGAGCATACCCATAAGATAGTATAAGCATACCTTATTTTCTGCAAAAATGTAATGAAAGTGTAAGAACAGTAAAATGGGAAACCCATCTTAAATATAGAGCAAAAACCCTGAAAATATGATAGTATTTATTAATAGCTGAAAATATGCTTTCATTGTCGTGGTTGAAGCGGTGACGGGCGAACTATCAACCATCACACCTATCAGAGGAAACGTGAACTTTGCGCTCAGAGAGGGAGAGACCGACATGAGTAACAACTGGATGACCACAGCAGAAGCGGTAACGGTGATCAGCAAGCACAGCCATCACGCGGTGAGTCCGCATTATGTCCAAACGCTTGTCAACAGAGGCAAGATTGGCACACGCTCCTCTTATGGAGGAACGATAGTGTTCAAGCGGAGCGATGTCGAAGCAACCCGCGTTGCGGCAGGTAGAGGCAAGACCCACGGCACAGAAAGAGAGCGTAGCGATGTCTCGTGGGTAGCCAGGTAAGACGAGAGCGAAATTTCTGATCTGCCCTCCAGGAAATTTCGCTGGGCCCAAGCATCGCTCTCTGCCCGTAGAAACGGCTTTTTGGGCTACTGATAATGAAAATAAGTCTATAACTTACCTTGCGCGAAAGGATGTCCTTCGAGGTCTGCGGCGATGTCCCTGGTCTCTGTTTCCCGCTGGAAGTTGCCGCTGCTCGCCGCTGTCGATACTCCCGATCACGTACCGGCCCGGTGTTTGTGGCTGTGCCCACCCTGGCACCTCGCCTGCCTGCTCAACCGTGAAGATCTCGTCACGGTTGGCGTCCAGAAAGACTAGCAGATCCGCAGCCGCTCGCCCGTTGAGCAGGTGCTGGCCCGTGGGTGTGGTGATCAGCAGCGTGTTCTCGGTCCAGCGGAAGGTTAAGCCTCCGACCGTGATACTCTCCATTCAATTTCCTCCTGATAGTACATCCCTCTGCTGATAGAACGAACCAGCCCACGCGGAGTGTCACATCTTGTCTGTTTATACAGACAGAGGATACCCCTGTTTGGGATACACGTGTAGAAAGAAACCTTGTTTGCTTACACACACTGCTGTTTACTTTCTGCGAGAGACCACAGGGAATGCTTTGTCTGTTTGTACAGACAAGAGAGCGGATACGAACCCATTGAGAAGACCCTTTCTCTTTGCCTCAGGCGTCACGGAACGCATGTCCTGTGAGAGTGGGTGCCAATGGTGTTGCAAACCCTTTAACTGTTCCCACAGAGCTTATGACCATCGACGCCCTCTGTAGGGGTGCAAGATGTCCTGCAGTAGCGCCTCAAAAGATTGTTCAGGCTCTGGAACAATGCTAGGGATTGCGAGAGTATATGTACCAAAGCAGAATCCCCGAGTGCATTCATACCAGCACGATCGAGATCAGGGCGCACAAGATGGAGAGACCGAGGCATCCTTCTTATGAGAAGGCGCGCTGATTGAGGAGGTTGACGTCAGCAGCGAAGTCGATTCCCACGCATGACCCACAACGATTTTCAAGCTCAAGAGAAGTAGAACTTTTGACTTCACCGCTTGTATCGAGGTGGTAGAAGAGCAGAAATATGCTTTGACTCACTCATGCCTCATCTGTTTATACAGACAAGGGGCTTGAAAAGTGAAAGCTGGCCTGTCATAATGAGCGAAGACGTTTGGAGAGATGGGTCTCTCGTCGTGACCTAGAGAAAGGCTGACTGCATGGCAAAAAAGTACGTGTTCGCCAATCAGAAGGGGGGCGTGACTAAAACCACCTCCGCCATCAATAGCGCAGTGATGGCATCCCTTTGCGGCAAACGCACCTTACTGGTCGACATGGATGGGCAGGGGAACTCGACGTACGCGCTCGGGTACAATCCCGACAACCTGGAGCACACTATCTACACTGTCATGCAGGGGATCTCGACGCTCGACCAGGCGCTCAAACCCACCTATTTCGACCCCGCCTCCGGCGTCTTCTTCGACCCCAGAGAGGGGAGAATCATGGAAGCGCTGGGCATTGCCTCACTTCGAGAGGCGCGGCAGGGGCCGGACCTGCTGCCTAACAACATCCTCGCCAGCAGCGCCGACAGCGAACTGCAGGAGAACCCGACCTGGGGGACGCTCTTGCGTGACGTGCTCCAGGACATCGAGCAGGGCTACGATGACATCTACATCGACACGAACCCGAGCCTGGGGAAGCTGACGGTGAACGCGCTCTACAGCGCCAACTCGGTCATCATCCCGATGACTCCGGAAACCTGGTCGACTCAGGGTATGATTGCGCTCGCCAGATCGGTTGTGCAGGCCCAGAAAGCGAACAGACAGCTCAGCATCGCCGGTATTTTGTTCACTCGGGTCAGGTACGCATCACACCAGGAAGTGATGGGTCACGTCCGCGACCGTCTCTTGCCCGATATCAACACGCGCTATCCCACGATGCAGGCCTCCAGCTTCGACACGGTAATTCACGAAGGTGCGGCCTTCGGCGAGGCCACAAACAGCCGGACGAACATTATCCTCGCCAGCCCCTACAGTAGCTTCGCCCTCGAGTACTGGAAGTTCGCGATCGAACTCCTGCACAGGACCCGGGCAGACGGGCTGCAACCGGTCATGCAGACCTACCAGCGGCTGTTCGCCATGTACCAGGAAGACCAGGCCAGGAAGAAGGCGGCGAAGAAGCAGCCAACGATACCGACAGGAGGAGCACAGTAACGATGGCGAAGGGATCAAAGAAGAGATTCGGCCTGGACGATATGTTTCCCGTCTCCGACAGCGTCACCTCGACAGCGCTCTCCAACGCGTTTCCAGAGGTTGAGGAGGCCGTCCAGTCGATCGTAGAGGACATTGGCCGCACCTATAGGAATATCCCCGTCGAGAGCATCGCTGCCAACCCCTACCAGCCGCGAAAGAGTTTCGAGCAGCAGAAGTTACAGGAACTGGCTGACTCTCTCAGGGAAGACGGCATGCTCTCGCCTCTTCTCGTCCGTGTTTCCTCTCGAGCGGGGATGTATGAGATAGCGGCAGGCGAACGCCGTTGGCGCGCTGCGAAACTCGCCGGATGGACGATGGTCCCGGCGGAGGTTCTGGAAGCGTGTTCTGATGCGAAGATGAAGCGCATCGCACTGCTGGAAAACATTCAACGCGAGCAACTGACCCCGCTTGAGCTGGCGGAGATTTACGAGACGCTCCTACAAGAAAAGGACGAGGACGGCAAGCCGGTCTATACCGTGCGCAGCCTCGCGGAGATGCTCAAGAAGAACAAGGACCACGTCGACGAACACCGGGCACTGTTGCGCGTCCCACCAGATGTGAGACAGCTGATAGAGGAGGATCCCGATCTCCCCGTCCGGGTGATACGGGAACTGGGAAACGTGGAGGACCAGGCAGACCGCGCCTACCTGATTGAAGAAGTACGCGCGCGGAATCTGAAAACAGCCGACGTCATCGCCATTTTGCAGCAGCGAAGAAGATCTCAGCAGAGACCGGCGGGAGAGAGCCGCTCTGCCGGACCCCCGCCTTCCGAAGCGCTGCAAGCGGGCCTGG
>DAOTTD010000158.1:0-15535 GCA_034438015.1 Ktedonobacteraceae bacterium
TTTCTCATGACGCAATGCGCTCTGTCTTGTGTGGGCAGTATCGTCAGGGTGCAGAGACCCCCCACTGTCCATCAGTCAAAGGCACAGTGGCCTCGCGACCAATAGCGCATCTTTGCTAGAAAACATCCTGTTGCTCCATTCTATTGGCCGTTTGAAAAAACGGCAACTCGCGAGCAGCCATTTACCTTTGCTGAGGTAATTGATGATTCCCTGGCTTCTGGTGGTAGCTACATCAACTCCACCTCATTGTAACGCATAGCTGATGAGAGCAGTCCAGTAAGGAGGAGGATTTCTCGTCTGAAACACGTCTCGGCTCCTTGACAGCTGGCAGCATCATGTGCCATAGTCTAGTCACGTGGGAGAATTTCCCACACACCACATCACCGTCGTATAAGGAACAGGTATGTACGGTCACTTTTGACTGACCTAGACCGCAAGCCTTGCCGTCCTCTCTCGCGCAGAGGAGATATCTTGCCGAGGTAAGGACATGCTCCGAACGTCAGGCCCCCCTGGCGTCTGTTGTGTTGCTCGCGCCCCTCCTTGTATGCGCGCTTTCATCCCCTGACTTCTGGAAGATCGAGCAGTTCCCTGCTCCTGCACCCTGTCATCCCAACAAGGAGAAACCGACATGCTTTCATTGCGTACCCGTTTCCGGCTGTCCCGACCCGCGCGCCTGGCGACACTGCGCGCTACGCTGCGCTTGCTGTATACCTGCCACCCTCGTGCCTTTGTCACCAGCAGCATCGCCTCGCTTTTCGAGCCGCTCTTTTATCCCGCTCTGCTGCTGCTGTTGCACCAACTCTTGCAGGAGGCTATCGGATCTGGCAGTACCGTTCGTTTCACGCCAGCAGTAGCGTTCGTCGGGCTTGGCCTGGTCATCATCGTCCTGGTACAACGCCTGGGCATCATCCTGCGGGATAGCTCCTCCACCATCCTGCGCCAGCAGGCCTGGGTGGTCATCAGCAAGCGCATCATGCAGAAATTGCCAGCCGTGCCCTATCCGCTCTTTGAGAACAATGCGTTTCAGGCCCGCTACGGCCTGGTGATTCGCGAGGCCTCGCAGCACTCTATCACGCTGGTGGACTCGCTGCTTTCTACCGCGCCGATCTTTCTGGGGCTGCTCGGGCTGGCTGTCACGCTCTTTGTCCTCGCGCCTCTGCTGGTGCTGGCGATGGTGGCGATCTCCATCCCGGCCTCCCTCGTCGAGCGCCGCTTCAGCCGTGCCATGTACGAGTTACAGGAACACAACGCACCGAACCAGTTGCGAATGGAGGCTCTTACCAACATGCAGGTGGATGCCTCCTGGCAGCGCGATGTGCGCGTCTATCAAAGCGACATCATCGCCCGCGAACACGCCTGGCTCGCCGAGACCTACCTCACGGATCTCAAGCGCCTGACGGCGCGCTTTGCAGGGCTGCGTACCATGGCTGCGCTGGTACAGGGCCTGGGCATCGCTCTGGCACTGACGGCCCTCTTCGCAATTATCAGCCGCGGACAGATCAGCCTACCCAGCCTCGCCATCATCCTTCCTGGAATGGCCTTGCTCTCCGGCATGATCCAGTCGCTGATCTACTCTGTGCGGTCCCTGGTCGAGTCGCTCAATTACGCGGCCACCCTCTTCGACTTTCTCGCGCAGCCCTTTGAGGAGGAGCAGGCGGTGAGTCTGGAGCCCGGCACCCAGGTGAAGCCTGGCGTGCCGCTCTCGGCCATCCACCTGCACGAAGTCAGCTACACTTACCCGGAGAACCAGAAAAAGGCTCTGATGGATGTCTCGTGCGACTTCACGCCCGGCCTCACCGCCATCGTGGGCACCAACGGAGCGGGCAAGAGTACGCTCGTCAAGCTGCTCACCGGACTTGTTCCCCCGAGCAGGGGTTCGCTGCACGCGACGGATGCAACAGGCGAGGAAGTCCCTCTCGAAGCCGTTGCGAAGTCCATCCTCTTCCAGGATCCCTCGCACTTCCACTTTAGCATCCGACAGAATGTGACGATGCAGAGTGAGCGTGCCCCAGGGGAGGAGCAGCGCATCGCTGAGGCCTTGCGGCTGGCCGGTCTGTGGGAAGTGGTAGAAGGGCTACCCGATGATATGGACACGGTGGTGGGAGCGGGATTCGGCGGCGTCAGCGATCTGTCCGGGGGACAGTGGCAACGGCTGGCGCTGGCCCGGCTGCTCTATCACGATGCGCCGCTGATCATTCTGGATGAGCCGACGGCGAGCCTGGACCCGGTGGGAGAGCGGCAGATCTTCGAGTTGCTGACCACTTTTGCCAAAGAGAAGATCATCCTGTTCACTACGCATCGCTACGATACCATCCGCAAGGCCGATACGATCGTGGTGTTGGTGGATGGGCGTATCGCGGAGGTCGGTACACACGAGGAACTGGCCAGCCACACGCGAGAGTTTTGGTCGCTCTTCCTGGCGCAAGGATCGCAGACGAGTTCCTGAACGAAAACGTCCATGCAAACCACTGGCGCGAGGTATAAACCAGTTGCACAGTGTTCATTGGCGACTTTCCCAGCGCCAATGAACACTGTGCAGAGGATCAAGCCTTGACGCCACTAGCTTTGAAACCATTTCTGTTGCCAGCCCTGCATGTGTTGGATCTCTGCCGATTGTGTCTTCACCATCTCCTGACCCAGCTTGAGCAATTCTGGACGTTGCGTTTTCTCAGGGAGAAGGTTGGCCATGTTCACCGCCTGGTAGTGATGCGTGATCATGATCGTGAGAAACAATTTGTCAAACTCGGCGTTCCTCGCGTTTTTCAGTTGATCCACATTCCCCATCATCTCCATCATTCCAGGCACGCTTATCGAATCAGCAACGGGCTTCTCATGGTACCAGGTGGAGAGCCAGGTGGTCATCTCGCTGATCTCCTTCTTCTGCGCAGAAATGATATCCTGTGCCAGGGTCCCCAGCTCGGCCCGTTTCGTATGCGTTGGGATAAGCTGGGCGAGAGCAACGGCAGATTGAGCGTGAGCAATCATCTCTTGCAGAAATTGTACCTCGAAGTCCTTGCCACTCAATCCCTTCAGGCTGTCCGTCATCGGATTGCTTCCTGATGTCGCCGTGGACATGCCAGACATCATCTTATTGTTGCCGCCAGAGGAACCTGTGGATGGTGTCGTGTTGCCTCCGCACGCGGCGACAACAAGGGCGAGGAACAGGCTCCCAAACAGGGCAGAAAAAACACGTTTCTTCATGAAAGATTCTCCTCTTGTCCCCTCATTACGATGAATCAGGGGTCTACTCAATGGTGTTAGCATTTCCATCGTCGCAATCGCAGTGAGTTGCTGACCACGGTGACCGACGAAAACGTCATCGCGATCGCAGCAAAGATAGGAGCCTGATCCTTCAAAAAGGGGATCATTGGTGAGAGTACTGCTAGTGGGATAAGGATGATATTGTACGCAAAGGCCCAGAAGAGATTTTGCTTAATGGTTCGCATCGTTGCTCGTGAAAGGGCCAGCGCCGTGGCTGCACTCTTCACACTGCCGTTCACCAGCGTAATGTCGGAGGCTTCCATGGCGATATCCGTTCCTGTCCCCATGGCGATCCCCGCATCAGCTTGCACCAGGGCAGGAGCATCATTGATGCCATCGCCCGCAAACGCGACCACCATCCCCTGTCCCTGGAGACGCTTGACCTGATTAGCTTTGTCTTCTGGTAAGACTTCAGCCACAACCCGCTCAGATGGAATCCCTACCTGCGTCGCAATGGCCTGTGCCGTACGCTGGTTGTCGCCAGTAATCATCCAGACGATGAGTCCTTGGGCGTGCAGCAGCTTGATCGCCTCCGCTGAATCCACCTTCACGGTGTCTGCCACCGCAATCGCTCCGATGGCCTGTCCATCCAGGGCGACGAGCATCGCCGTTTTCCCTTGCGCTTCGAGAGCTGTGAGCGGCTCCTGCAGGGCTGCGTACGAGATCGCACGTGCACTGAGCAATCCACGTGTCCCAACCAGGATGACATGCTCTTCTTCCGAGGCACCCTGACCCCACATCGACTGTACCCATGCATGAAGCACCGTTGGCAGGCGCAACACGCTCTCAAGACAGCCCCAACGTCTTCCCGAGTCAGGCGAACCAGAAGCCAGACCTGCTTGCCATGGGAAGTCGCCTGTTCCTCTGTGGAACGGATCCTGGGTGCGGATCGTTGCTTCCACACCCTGCCCCACCACAGCAGTACACTGCACAAGCGAGGCGTGCAGGCTCAGTGCTCTTTTTTTCGCACCGTCAACAATCGCTGATGCGACCGGATGTTCAGAGCCTTGTTCAGCGAGAGCCGCCAGTCGCAGCAATTCATCCGCCTGAATGCCTGCACGCGGAATGACATCGGTCAGTTCAGGTTTTCCTTTGGTAATCGTTCCTGTCTTATCCAGGAGAACCGCGCGTACCGTCTGGAGACGTTCTAAGCTCTCCCCACCTTTGATCAAGATGCCCTGCTCGGCTCCTTTGCCGGTTCCAACCATAATGGCCGTCGGGGTTGCCAGTCCCAGCCCACAGGGGCAAGCCACGACCAATACGGTAATGGCGGCGATAAGAGCAACGACCCAGGTCGGTGCGGTTTCTCTCATTGCCTCAGCGACTCCAAAGGTCGGAATGCCAATAGCGCTACCCACAACGACCCAGGCAATGAAGGTCAAGAGGGCAATGGCCAGGACCACCGGGACAAAGACACTCGAAATGCTATCTGCCAGGCGCTGGATAGGTGCTTTCGATCCCTGGGCTTGCTCCACCAGGCGGATGATATGGGCGAGCATCGTATCTGCCCCAACTTTGGTGGCTCGCAGATGCAACAACCCACGTTGATTGATGGTCGCCCCGATGACCGGGTCGCCTTCCGCCTTCTCCACAGGAAAACTTTCACCGGTAATCATCGCTTCATCGACCGAGGAGTGTCCACTGAGCACCACGCCATCAACCGGCACCTTCTCACCAGGGCGCACGACGACCTCATCGCCCACCTTCACCTGGTCAATGGAGATTTCTACCTCTTGTCCATCCCGGACAATACGGGCGGTATGGGCCTGCAACCGGAGGAGTTTCTTGATGGCGTCGTTGGTCTGTCCTTTGGCACGAGCTTCCAGATACTTCCCAAGGTAGATCAGGGTGATAATGAGGGCTGCGGTATCGTAGAAGATGGTTCCCCCTCCGACGCGCTGGGGAAAGAAGGTGCTCACCGCACTCATCAGGTACGCTGACGTTCCACCAAGGGAGATGAGCGTGTCCATATTCGCACTGCCATGCCGCAAGGTGAGAAGCGCTCCTCGATGGAACTCCCAGCCGACAATCACCCAGACGGGAGTTGTCAGGAGAAAGAGGAGTTCGTTTTCAAAGGCGAACCGGTTCATAAAGAACATGGTCAAGCTGATAATCGGGAGCGAGAGGACCATTCCCAGGATCAAGATCGTGCGCTTGCGTGCCAGTTCTGCCTGCTTGCGCCGACCTCGCTCATCTTCTCGTTGAGCCGGAGCGGGGGGACGAGCAGCAGAAACAACGGTGTTTGACAGGACAGGAACGGACACGACCTGGTCGAGCAGCATCGCCTTGTATCCGATGGCTTCTACTTTCTGAACCATGCGCTCGTGGCCGGTGAGCGTCGGGTCATACGTCACCGTCGCTCGCTCCGTTGCAAGGTTCACCTGTGCGTCTGCCACCCCTGGAACTTTTTTGAGCACTTTCTCGATGCGCATCGCACAAGAAGCGCAGGTCATGCCTTCCAGAGCAAATACTGCACACGAATGCAGGTTTCCAGGGATCGATTGCTGCTGATCCGTAGAAGCGTTCGTACCTCGCACCATGAAGAATCACCTTTGCACTTTCCATATACACCATACCCTCCACACTCCAGGTGGAAAGGCTCTTTGAGCCTTTCCACCTGGCAGGAACGTCACATGAGAGGAGATACCTTCTGCCGTATTTCCGTCGTGACCATCAGGACACACCGCGTCAGAAGAGACCGCGTGTCACCCTCTCTCTGTGTCTACCCCTCAACCGTATAGCCTGCATCATCGAGGGAGGCTTTCACCTTTTCTAAGGAGACCTGCTCGGAATCGTAGCGGAGCGAAACCGTTTTCGTGGCAACGTCGGTTGTCACCTTCTTTATGCCCGGCAGCGTTCCTACGACGGTATCAATTGCCTTCACACACTGTTCACAATGGATCTCGGGAACGCTCAGGACCTTTTCCTGTATTGCTGTCATCGTTTCTGATCCTTTCTTTTGTTTAGGAAGAGAGATCAAGCGTTGGTGATCATCTCTTCATTTCCTGTGTTGATCTCTGCTGAATACCTCTGGGGCAGTCTCTCAACGTCATCTTTGCCGTCGCTGTTCATCGCACGACGCTCTTGAGATGATGGGCAACACGCGTTCTTCCACCGCCTCGGTGCGTGTTGGGAAGCACGGTGAACATCGCTCCACTGGTGGTCATTGCCAGGGGGCAATGAAATCGTACCGTTCCCGGTTCCCTGGGCGTAAAGGTAATCGTCGTGAGGCCATGGGTCTGTAATGCAACCGTGAGTCCTAAAGCGGGAACGAGCAGCACTTGCGCACAGTCCTCAGCCTGACGACCATCGACATGCCATGTCACCGGGACGCCCTGCACAACCGTAAACGTACTCGGGACGTACTTGAACCCGATCACTTTCATCGAGACGACCTGCTTGCCATCAACAATGGGAGCCAGATGGCTTTCCTGGGGAAGCATCCTGCTCGTTTGCGCTGGCGACCCAAGAGCAAGCGAAGGGAGTGGAAGACCTGCAAGGGCAAAACCACTCTGGAGGCTCGAAAGGCCAATCAGCAACACCAGGACACCAGAGACCTTGACCACATAGCGCTGGACGGTTCCCGTGAACAGGCTGGAGAGAACACTCAGCGACAGTAATGCTGGCAAGGTGCCCAGAGCAAAGGCGAACATGGTCAAGGCTCCCGTCATGGCATTGCCACGACTGAGCACATACAACTGTAATGCCTGGGTAAACCCGCATGGTAAGAAGAACGTCGCCGCACCAATCAGAAAGGAGGCGATCGTTGACGGTCTCCCACTGGCGGCATCGAGTGCATGCGTCAGAAACCGGGGCAGGCGTGGCTGAAGCGCTCGTATCCAGGGAGGAACGAACTGTAGGAGCTGCATTCCCAGCAGCAGCATGACGAAACTGGACAGAATCACCGCTGCAGCATTCACTTGTGGCGAAAGGGTAAAGAACGAGCCAATTCCCCCAAGCACCGCCCCAAAGGTTGTATAGGACAGGAGTCGCCCGAGGTGAAACAACAGCGTGCCCTGAGCCTTCACGAGGCGAGAACGTCCTGTTGCCGTCATGCCGAGCAGTAACCCTCCGGTCGCGGCCATACAGGAGGAGATGGATGCGACAAGGCCGATCACGAAGACCACGCCGTAACTCATGCGTTCTGAGATGCCAAAACTATGCGGAACAAACGGCAGGCGCGAGAAGAGCCAGAAGAGTCCAAGGAGCAGGAGCACAATGACGCCCAGTTCGACAGCGTCGCGGACTCCTCTGCGCGGCATCATCGCCGGTTTGCCATCCTGCCATGGAAGAACGGTATAGCCGTTCGCCTGGACAGCCTGTTGGGCCTCCTCCAGGAGTGGCACACGAGCACAGGAAAGTTCCGCTTTTCCCGTGAGTGCGTCGACCCGGACCGCATGCACGCCCTCAAGCTTTTTCAACTGGCGCTCAATGACCATCACGCAACTGGCGCAGTGGATTCCCTGAACCTGGAATGTGATGGTTTGATCCTGTTGCTGTTCTTGTGGAATGTTGATCTGATGACCCGGAAGGGGTGTTGGTAAAACACATGGGGTATGTGAAAACATCTGCTTCTTGCGCATATTCCTCCATCTCTACATCCTTATTGTTTTTCATCCCTATAATGCGAAACAAGATTGCTATGTGATGAACAACGAACTTGTTGTAGTATAGCAGAAAAAGTTTGCCTACGAAAGTGAATAGTACTTTCTTCATTCGTACATCTCATGCACCGGTTATTCGCAGGTGCGCTATATCGATAGTTATGAATGTTATGAGGAAAATGAGCCGATCGATATCCTGAAACAGCGACCACTTGCTCTCCAGGCCAGCGCACGCCTGAAGCAGGTTCTGCTGAAAAAAGTGGCCAATGATTTCAAAGTCGCATCTGGCTCACTGTTCGAGGAGCGTTGACAAAGAGTAGACATGGTAGACAGGAGAGCTGTAACCTTCTCCGTAGAGAAAGAGAGAAGCCTTCATATGGAACCAGATGGACATACCGATGAACTCCCGTCTGTCGCGCTTCCTGGAGGGTGTGATCAACATATGCATGATCCAGGAGAACATGATGAACGAAAAGCTGCAAATCCCTGAAACGAGAGAGTCGGCGAGTGATGTGAGGGTCACACGACCAGGAACTCCGATCGTATCACCTACACCTTTGCAGCCTGCGCGCTGGTCAGCTCATCGCAGACGGAGCGCCTGGCTTCTGCTGGTCCTGCTGTTGCTCGGCATGGGCACGATCTTCGCACTCTCGAACAGTAGTAGCTGGTTTTCGAGACAGAGAGATGGGATACAGCCAGATACATCTCCTGCTCTGTCTCGCACGAGACAGCCAATCTCTCCTTCTGTCATTACGGCAAAGGGTCAATTTCGCGAGTATCCCCTCCCGCAGTCAGACAGTCAGCCGATGCGTCTGGCAATTGATCACGAGGGACGAATCTGGTTTGGGGAGATGGGCCGAAACTATCTGGCCGCCTTCGACCCACGAGGCCAGACCTTTCAGCAGATGATCCCCCCACATGGCCGCAATGGCGTGATGAGTATCCAGGTCGCGCCCGACGATACCATCTGGTTTGTTGAACAATATGCCAACTATATTGGCCACTACTTCCCCACGACGCGACACTATCAGATCTACCCCTTGCCGAGGCTCACGATACCTGACCCTGGTCATGCAGGCAAGACGCTTTCACTGCCCAGTGCTCCTAACGAGTTGGCACTCGATTCCCATGGTGCAGTCTGGTTCACCGAATTCAACTCCGATACTCTGGGTCGGCTCGATCCCCACACCGGGCTTATGCAGCACTATCCGCTCTCGACAACGAGGAGTATACAGACGCTCTACCCCTATGGGGTGACCGTGGATCCGGGGGGGATGGTCTGGTTTACCGAGATGAGCAACAATCGCATCGGTCGACTCGATCCGGCAACAGGTCGTGTGCGCTTTTTCACCGCTCCAGGACCGGGCATCCCACTGATGGAAATTGCCTGCGACTCTCACGGAATCATCTGGGCGACCGCATTCAGTGCCGGTCTACTGCTTCGCCTCGACCCGGGAACTGGCACCTTCACCCGCTACTCGGTTCCCTTCGCAAGCAAGGGAGTAGATGGACTCTACGGTCTGCTCGTCACGCCAACTGGGAATGTTTGGGTGACACTGCTGGATGCAGGAGCACTGGTACGGCTGGATGTCGCTGCCAACCAATTCGTCTTCTATCGTCTTCCTGTGGGGAGTTCACCACTCGGTCTCGTCATGAAGGGTAACCAGACGCTCTGGTTTACTGAAGGAGACAAGATTGGCATGCTGCACCCGAATGATGATGATCAATCGTCAAAGCGTGTTCAAAATATCCCCATCACTTCCAACCGTTGATGAAAGTTGAGCAGAGGTGACGCCCTTGCATTCTTCTTTTGTGGGGCTGGAGGTGCATTTTCCTGTATCTTTTATGCTGTGATATTCTATAATCCATACTTTTCTCTTTATCTCTGAGTTCACGAATCTATAAATTCTTTACAAATCTCTTAAAGATTTTTGAACATATCGCGATACAGTGATGCATGGAAGAAAAAAGATATCTTTTGCAAAATACGTTGCGATGGAGAAAAAACGGGAGAGGCGTATTGACAGCGGTGGGTCGTCATCTTTGCAGAAAACTGATCTTGCTCATCCATGTGTCTCGTCAGAGCAGCCCTGTTGCACGTCGTCGAGTCTCATTTTTTGCAACGAAAGCGGCACACAGACGTTCAGAAACTCTTCGCGGCGTTTCAGAGAGATCGATGGAGGTCAACAACTATGCTGCATTCAGATACCAATAATGAGTCATCAGAGCCTGATCAGCCAGTACCACAACCAGCTTCGCCTGTTGAGAGTGTCCCATACCAGTCTGTACATCAGCGGGTGCCTCCTACGGACAGAAGACAGCCTGATCAGGAGGCACCGCAGCCAATGCTTCCGCCAGATTACCGACCACCCGCCAGAGCACTGCATACGGGTGCGATCATAGCATTGACGGCGGTCCTCGCGTTGGTTCTTGGGACCGGTTTATTCGCAGGCTGGCAATTTGGTCATGACAATTCAACCCTCGTTGCAAATAGCTCCGTTACTGGTCAGTTCCCACCTGGTACACATGCTCAGCCGACTCTTCCTGCGCTTTCAGAGGACAAGAGCGAAGCAATTCGCGAGGCGGTGATCGCACATGTGCGCCCGGCAGTGGTGCAGATCAACGTCACGACGCCGCAAGGCACCGCACTGGGTTCTGGTGTGATTATCGACAAGCGCGGCTCTATTGTGACCAACAACCACGTGGTTGCTCGTGCACAGCATATCCTGATCGTGATGGTCGATGGAACTGAACTGACAGCACAACTCACCGGCACCGATCCTGTCGATGATCTGGCCATGGTCAAGATCCATCCGCCTGCCAACATGCCGGTGGCGAAACTGGGCAACTCATCGGAACTCAAGGTGGGTGAGGATGTACTGGCAATCGGGAATCCGTTGGGCATTACTCAGACGGTAACCAATGGCATTATCAGTGCTCTGAATCGCACGGTCTCCGAAGGTCTGGGAAGAGCAAGCTTGCCGGATGCTATTCAGATCGATGCACCAATCAACCCTGGGAACAGTGGCGGCGCACTCGTCGATCTGCAAGGCAATGTGATCGGCATTCCAACGCTGACGGCTCTTGATCCGGAGTTCAATGCACCGGCCTCCGGCGTCGCTTTCGCCATTCCGTCCAACCGCATTACGGTGATCGTCCGGCAAGGTTACACGAAAATGGGGCAACCTCAGTGACCACTGAAGAAACCTGCTCGTAAACAGTAATCCAGTGGTGGCCAAGAAGCCAGTTCATCGGCTTTTCTCTTTCTGTTTCGTTGTCTGGAGAGGTGTGACGGAGGCCTGGAGGTGATCCTGATCGTGATGGTGCTGCTCCAGGTTGTCCTTCATCTGACAAGAGAAACCATCGATCTCACGGCACACACCTGGATGGGAAGAGCACTCAACCAGCGTCCATTAAATATGCAGGAACTGCGGTACATAATTATTGAGGAGAGCCAGCAGATTGAAAAAGATGGCGCTGCCTACCAGGATCAAGAGGATCCCAGAACCAATCTCGATGGTTCGCACATGCGGCTTGAGCCACCTGAGCAGGGCATCTGCTTGATTGACTCCGAGTCCCAGGAGCAAGAAGGGGAGACCCATCCCCAACGAATAGGCACTCAGGAGCAACACCCCTTCTTGCAGGGTGGTGGTATTGGCTGCCAGGACAAGAATAGAACCAAGCAGAAGGCTGATACAGGGGGTCCAGCCAAGCGCGAAGATCGAACCAATCAGCAATGAGGTCACGGAGCTCGGACGAGAGGGCCAGAACGAGAAGCGTTTCATCCGGGAAACCAGCGGAAGGGGAAGGACTCCGGTCAGGTGGAGACCAATGAGCACCAGCACGACGCCACCGACCTGGCGCAACGCCACTTGATAGAGACGCAAGGCGTTGCCGAGTGCACTTGCCGTCGCCCCAAGCGCAATAAAAACGAGCGAGAAGCCCAGCACAAAGCAGCAGGCATGGGCAAACAGGTGGAGCCTCGCTATGGTGGGAAGGTGGGTGCGTTCTCCACTGACGGCGTGTGCCGTGTTTCGCCCAACGAGTTGTGTCAGATAAATGGGCACTAAAGGGAGCATACACGGCGAAAGAAATGACGCCAATCCGGCGAGAAATGCCGCTCCCAGACCCAATTGCTCTCCATTCATACCAACATGCTTCCTTTTCCTTGTGTCATTTTACAGATTTCTCAGTTCACTAGCAGGCATCATCAGAGCAGAAGAGCGCAGTCTGCAGCCTGGTTATGAAAGGAGAGTTGCCAGGACCGTCAGGAGTCCGGCACAGATCAGCATACCCAGGCCAATCCCTGCTCCGATCCCTATGAAGCGTTTCATCCGCTGTATCTGATGAGCGAGGAGGATCTCCTGAGAAGTGAGCGTTTGAGCGACAAGGCGCAAGGGTTCCTCTGGTCGTTGCTTCGATTGTACAGGCTTCGAGATCTGCTGCCTCATTGCGCAATACTTCTCCCAGGTCTGCTGAAACCCAGGGAGGAGTCCTTTCATCACGATCCCACTCATCAACAGGAGCACCCCTTCCAGCAGCATTTTGCTCACGAACACGGCCCCATAGCTTGTGGTGAACAGCTCGCTCCATTGCTGGATATGCCTGGTTGCCTGAAGTGGATCGATCACGATCATGAGCACGGCTCCAGAAAGAAGCCAGGGGAAAGACGCGGGGAACAGCGTGACGAAAAAGTGTGCCTGAACGTCCCAATCCTCCTGGTGCAAGAGTGGCAGACAGCAACTGGCAAGAAACAGGATGCCACCGACCCAGAAGGCCGCCGCGAGCAGATGGAGCCAGGCGAAGAGCACCGACATTACCCCCTGTCCGCTGGTAGCAGCACCAGCCTGGTTGGAGAGCGCCAACAAGACAAAGAAACCCAACCCCACGAAGAGATCCACCCAGACCAGCAGCGTGGTCAAGCGAGGCGAACATCCTGACTGTCGGGCCCGGAAGACGCTCAGTCGCACGGCCAGCAAGAGGAACAGAACCTGTCCTATCCACACATGTCCTGCCGTCTCACCGAGAACCGAGGAGACGAACATCGAAAAGAAGGACGAACCAATCCCTCCTCCCAACGTCATCAGATGTGCGATGATCCAGGCAAGAGTCCCCAGCAGGAGCAGCGCGAGCGTTGGCAAAGCCCACCACTGTTCAAAGCGACGGTGAAGTGCACCCACCAGATCCAGGGATGAATCCAGCTCTTCTAAAGGGAAAATGAGCCCACGCCATAACGCAGCTCCCGTCCAGAAGACGGCTCCCAGCACCATTATGATCGTTGCACCGACCAGCAGGAGTGTTGATCCATCGAAAAGATCAGCGGATGAGGAACGAGAGGCAGCAGTGAACCCAGGAATCGTCGCCGACTGAAGAGAAGGCATTCGACCATCAGGCAGGAGGACCGTGAAGTGAAAGGTTCCATCTGTCACCTGTCCATCTTCCTCAGAAGCGGCATACCAGGCAACGACATAGCTACCAGGGGGAAGTGATGACGGCAAACCCACCTCCAGTTCCCGTGCCCCTTTACCCACCACCCGGCTCGCCCCCACCTCAACCTCCTGATTACGTTCATTGACCACGATCACACGACCGAGCATTGGCGAGAGCCGCTCGCTCATCCACAGATGTACCTGCCGTGGGGCGACGCGCAGGAGAGCATCGGCCTTTGGAACAGAGGCTTGTAACTCCGCCTGCGCAAAGCTCTTCTGAGGGACAAACAGCCATATGCCTGCGCTCAAGAGAAGCACACCCATGAGCTGCTTGTGAACGCTAATCCGAGCGTGAGCCATTCGCTGATCCATATCATAGGTCACTTGCTTACTCTTCCCGTCTGTTGCAGAAGCCGTGCGATGGGTGGGATCAGCTAGTGCTTGCGGATTGACAGAGAAGCGGTTGATTGGTAGGATCATGGTAACTCACCTACTCTCGCCTGCAAGTCGGAACTTGCAAGCGATGGGTAGGTAAACTACCTTGCTAGAACGTGGGTGAAATCGGATAGACAGCAAGCACTCTGTCTAATTCCTCGTCACTGAGTTTGAATTCTTCATATTCAAACCAGTCGGCAAAGAAATAATAGCCTTCGATGGCCGCTTTGTCTTGGTCAAAGTACACTCTGTAACCATCAGAAGGACCGCCCCAGGAGAGTAAGATTGTTATTTCTCTCCGCTCGTCACAACTGAGCGGTTCACGGTAGTCCTCAATCTCACTCTCGTCCTTTTCTTGCAAAAGAGTCGCTACCCGCTTTACCCTTTCTCGCGTGTGCTGGTAATGCTCGTATGCCCGCTCTCTGAATGGAAGCGTTCTCTCATCAGTCACATCTACCACCTCCTCTCTCAGGTCAGTTGACCTGCTCCCGCCCGTTTTGCTAGAATGGGCGGTGGGTAGATCAACTACCTTTCGGCTTGTTAGCCTTCCAGGTGCTCAAGACGCGCCACTGCGCATCCTTGACGATCTCCGGCGGAAGCTTGCCCTGCTTCCACAGGTCGTGGTAGAGCTTGATCGCCTCATCGCGGTCTATTGCCTCTATCTCAACCGTCGGGTAGATATCGGTCACGGAGAAGGTGACTTTATATTTCATGCGGTCTCACCTCCAATCGCAGGGGTAGCTCCCCTGCTCCTGGCTAGGATTTACTCCTAACCAGTTGGCAGAGAAACTAGCGACGATCCCGCTTCCAGACGGCTGTGACGATGGAGTTTCCGCTTTTTGCGTCTCGGAAGGAGTACATCCCGATCTCGTAGCCGTTATACTTCCTCACCATCGTGTTTTCCCGGGTGATCTGCCCATGTTGGAATACATCGGCTATGTCTTTTTCAGACAAGTGCCAGCCGTTCATCTGCTGGATGCACTTCCTGGTGAACGTGAGCTGTTTTTGGGAAGGTTTGTCCGTTGGTTCTCCAAGAACCTGGCGCAGGATGCCTTTGATCCAGACATTCATCTACAATCACCTTCTTTCTCAAGGGTAGCTCCCCTGCTCCTGCTCAGAGTTGTGTGATCTGAGCAGTCGGTAGAGAAACTACGCTGTTGCTTCTCGCGCCCGCTGGACTATTTTCAGTGCCAGTTCTTTTATTCCTGCGATGAACGCATCGGTCTCTCTCGCGCCTTTCTTAAATTCGTAACACTCGTAAAGCAGTGCTTCAGCATCATCCTGCACCTGCAATAAGGCAAGAGAGAGCCTGTGGTTATACTCCATGTGTCTCACCGTCCTTTCTGCCAGATGGGATTTATATACTTCTGGCTATACTGCACCGCATCCAAGAATTTGCGCGTCAAGGCCGCGCCGGGAAAGTAGTTGAAAAGCATGATTACCGTTGGGATTGTGAAAGCGGTGAAAGATACCGGAGACGGCGCGTGCATTTAGCCTTGACGCAGAGCAAATTTTGGATGCTACACTGAGAAAGCCAGAAGAACACAGGGCTGCTCGTAGCAAGGGGGTGAATTTTGCGCTGCCTCAGAAGAACAACAAACGGTACGGCAGAATGGTACGCTCACCAAGAGCGCAAGCAGGCTGTTACCTGTGGCGCAAAAGAGGGGGATGCCTCTCCCCTTTTCCCTGATTAGAATTTGTTGAGAACTCGATAGAAAGTGAATAAGAAAAGCCTGAGCCGGTTGCTCCTTCCTGTTCTGTGACCTGCAACGGGCACGTGCTGCCCACTTAGATCTATTTCGCTCT
>DAOTTD010000159.1:0-5410 GCA_034438015.1 Ktedonobacteraceae bacterium
TGTATGGTATGGTCCCAATGAAGTGAAATGATGCGAGCAAGGTACACAGATCGCTGCTCTGCAGTCACCCTGGCGTCACACAGGAAAGAGCCCTGAGAAGGCGAAAGAGAGATGAACATGCATCACATGGATTACACAAGCGTATCTCGCCGGATCGGGAGATCCGCTGCCCTGGTCCTCTTCTTCTTCACGGTGGCGTACGCCATTATCACGACTGTCGGACTCCTCTCATTGAAATCACCTCAGGAACCCATCCAGGATCCTTTCTTTTTTCTGATGGAAGTGCTCATCGTCGTCATGGCACCGTTGATGGTGGCCGTCATGGTGGCGGTTCATACCTATGCAGCTCGCGATGTTAAGGCATACAGCTTGATGGCACTCGCCTTCATGATCGTTTGCGCGGGCATCACGTCGAGCGTCCATTTCGTAGTGCTGACTATCAGCCGCCAGGTCGAATTCACCAGCGTATCGTGGTTGCCTCTGTTCCTTTCGTTTAAGTGGCCGTCCGTGATCTATGCCCTGGATATCCTTGCGTGGGACTGGTTCTATGGCCTCTCGATGCTTTTGGCTGCACCGGTTTTCAAAGGTGGCAGGCTGGAAACAGCGGTGCGCATCTCGATGGCTGTGAGTGGGGTGCTTAGTCTCGCGGGATTGATTTTTCTGCCATTTGGGGACATACAACTGCGAACTATTGGCATACTCGGCTATGCCGGACTGAGTCCGGTAGTGTTTTTGTTGTTGGCGAAAGTCCTTGGCCGAGCCGAATCACGTTCCGAAGAAGCAGCACGAAGCCTCGGTCCGCAATTGGGGAGCTAACAACGCCTGGTAAAAGTCACATGTGGAGCTATCTTAACCAGCTTCCTTTTGTCTGGATATTGCCTGTGCAAAAAGTTGTGGCGCACCCTGTCGCAATGGGTGCCGTCCATTTTTGCATCCACCCGTCGTCGTCGTAGGGTCCCTACAACCAGGCGTGGAGCGCCACGATCAGTAAGAGCATAACGACCTCCGCGACCTCTTCGATGGCACCGTAGCTATCGCCCGTCAGCCCGCCCAGGCGTCGCGTCGCCCACGCACCCGTCGCCACAGCCGCCAGCGAACCTACGAACAGGAGGAGCAGGCCCACCAGGTGCCCGACGACCAGGACGACGATTAGCGCGGTGATCCCCGCCACGACTAAACGCGACGTGCTGAGGGTCCGACGAAAGGCGGCTCCCAGGCCCGTGGGACGCGCGCTGGGAAACAGACTCACGGTGAGAATCATCGCCCAGCGCGCCACCGGTAGCACCATCAGCACCGCCTGGCCCAGCAGGTGGACACGCAGGGTGGCGAAGACGGCGAACTTGAGCAGCAGCACACAGCCGCCTGCCAGCACGCCGAAGCTGCCCACGCGACTATCGCGCATGATCTCCAGCCGCCGCTGCGGGCTGCCGCCGCCGAACAGACCGTCGCTGGAATCCATCAGACCATCCATGTGCAGCCCACCCGTGAGCACGACCTGGGCGGCGACGATGACCCCGGACAGCACCAGCGGCGGGAGAAATGGAGATGTGGCGAGCAGCAGAGCCAGGAGCAACAGGGCAAGCAGCAGGCCAACAAATGGGAAGTAGGCGGCACCAATGATCATATCGGCGTCCTCTTCCTCCGTGTCGAAAAACTTACCCGGCACGGGAATGATGGAGAGAAAGCGGATAGCGGCGACCAGCTCTTTCAGTTGTTCGCGCAAACGTAGTCCGGGTCTTGCTCCCAAACGCGTGAATTTCCGCTGGTATTGGCGCGTCGTTCGTTTATCAGGCATGATCTATAGATCCTTCTTTGTGACGTTCCGTGCTATCCAGCGGCGATTCATTCGTCGCCTCATATTGAGCCGGAACACGCTTGAGACGTGCAGGCCGTTGTTCATTGAGCAAAGCCAGCGTCGCTACGGGCGTTGTGTCCTCTACCGGCGGCAGGATGTCGAGCGCACTCAACGAGCCGAGATCGAGGCATAGTTGCCACTGGCGCTCCAGAGGCATCCCGAGGAGGCCGCACAACAGGGTGCGCAACGGTCCGCCGTGGCTCACGAGTACAATAGCGCCCTCGTGCTCCTGGACAAGCTCTGTAAATGCGAGTTGTACGCGCCGCACCAGGTCCGTCAAAGACTCACCACCCGGAGGGGCAACGTTTACAGGATCGGTAAAGAAGTCCGGTTGCCGTCTGTGACGCTGTACGATCTGTTCGTAGGTCAGCCCCTCCCAATCGCCAAAGGAGAGCTCGCGCCAGGCCGCCGTTATGTTGACCTGTAGTGAATGCGGATGAGCGATTATCTCAGCCGTCCGGCGCGCACGGAGCAGGTCGCTGCTGTAGATGGCGGCGATTCTCTCCATGCTCAACCTGCGCGCCAGCCACTGCGCCTGCCGCCGTCCCTCCGGCAACAAAGGAATATCGCTGTAGCCGCAGAAACGCTGCTCGCTATTCCATCTGGTGATGCCGTGACGCACCAACCAGAGACGCCGCGACCGGTTCTCCTCCAACATACTACTTTATCCCCTGGAATATGCATTAATTTCAGGTAATGCATGCTTTTTATTCGCATATGAAAACAGAAAGCTCCATATCTAGTATATAATGAAGTGCGCCCGATCGTATTATTTTCCTGACAGAGAAAGAGGCCATTATTTTGGAACAGGACAGACAGACACAGCGCGTGCTCGATCTTGCGGCAAGCATCGAGGCGCTAGACGAAGAGGCGATGGAGCAGGCCAGGGCGCGCCAGCAGGTGCTGACGAAACCGGCAGGCAGCCTGGGCAGATTGGAGGAACTGGCCGTTCAGATCGCCGGCATCACAAAGCAGGCAATACCTGTTATCGAACGCAAGGTGGTGATCGTCATGGCCGGCGATCACGGTGTGACGGCGGAGGGGGTCAGCGCCTATCCGTCAGCGGTCACGACGCAGATGGTGCTCAATTTTCTGCGCGGCGGCGCGGCCATCAACGCGCTGGCCCGGCAGGAGGGTGCCCGCGTCGTCGTCGTGGATGTCGGAATAGCCGCCGACCTGCATTCTCCCGACCTGGTTGAGCGAAAAGTTGCCTATGGAACGGCGAATAT
Source organism: Ktedonobacteraceae bacterium (assembly GCA_034438015.1). Lineage (GTDB taxonomy): Bacteria > Chloroflexota > Ktedonobacteria > Ktedonobacterales > Ktedonobacteraceae > JACDAE01. The sequence continues at coordinate 3,085 of DAOTTD010000159.1, forward strand.
GGCGACCGGTCCGGCGATGACGCGCGCGCAGATGCTAGAGGCGATACATACCGGCATCGCTATTTTTGAGGAGCAGCAAGGCATCGAACTCGTCGCGACGGGCGAGATGGGGATCGGCAACACCACCGCGTCGAGCGCGATCACAGCCGCGCTTCTACAGCTCCCCGTGGCACAGGTAACTGGACGCGGCACCGGACTCGACGACGAGCAGCTCGCCCACAAGGTTCGCGTGATCGAGCGCGCCCTTGCCGTGAACACACCGGACGCACGCGATCCCCTGGACGTGCTCATGAAGGTGGGCGGACTGGAGATCGCCGGGCTGGTCGGCGTCATACTGGCAGCCGCCGCACGGCGCGTCCCTGTGGTCATCGACGGCTTTATCGCGGGGGCCGCAGCGCTGGTCGCTGTCGAACTCAACGCGGCGGTCGCCAGCTATCTTATCGCCGGACACACGTCGGTCGAACAGGGGCATGCCCTGATTCTCATGCGGCTCGGCCTGCGTCCCCTGCTCAACCTGGACCTGCGCCTGGGCGAAGGCACGGGCGCGGTCCTGGCGATGGGCATTATCGAGGGCGCGCTGCACACGCACCGCGAGATGCTCACCTTCGCGGAGGCAGGCGTGAGCACGCGCACCGACGAGGCGTAATGATGACGCGGCTTGCAAGACGCCTGGGTACCTTCCCTACGACAGGGCATCCAGCATGGCCCACAGCACGTCGCACTTGAACGAGAGCGCCTTGATGGCCTCATCCTGCAACTGGCGCGTATTGCAATACTGGATAGTCAGTTGCAGGGCATCGTCGGAGTCAGCGTGCGCCTGCGTGATGCGCGAGCGAAAGTATTCTAAGCCCTCGCCCGGCAGCCAGGTATAGTGTTTTTCAAAGGCTGCGATGCGCTCCTGCATCAGGTCGGGCACGAACAGCTCGCTCAGCGAAGAGGCGATCGCGATGGGCCAGGGCTGGCTGTGCGCGAAGTTGACATATGCATCGACGGCAAAGCGCACACCGGGCACGACGTGGCGATCGTCGAGGAGCTCCTCGCGCTTCAGGCCCGCCGCCTCGCCCATGCGAATCCACGATTGGATGCCGCCCTCCTGGTCGCGCGTCCCGTCCTGATTGAGAATGCGCTTCACCCAGATACGGCGCACCTCTTGCAGGGGGCAATTGGCGATGATCGCGGCATCCTTGAGCGGCAGGTTACGCTGATAGTAGAAGCGATTTGCGATCCAGTTTCGCACTTGCTTCTGCGTCAATTTGCCGTTGTGCATGTCTAGATGGAAGGGATGTTTGTGATGATAGCGCTCCACGCCAACGGCGCGCAGGTGCGCCACAAACGTATCGGCGTTCCAGAGAGTTTCGTTTGCCATAGCTTTCGCTCCTTCGCAGCTTTTATCTTGAATCATCCATTAGAGGGTCAATGCCAGGCCGTCCCAGCCGATTTCAACTCCCGCTGTTCTGACTGTGGCATGTTCAGGAGAATCTTCGCGTAACATAGGATTGGTGTTGTTGATGTGCGTATAGATGACGCGCGGAACGGAGAGCGCCGCGATCTGCTGCAGACTGCCACCTGCGCCTCCAACCGGCAGGTGCCCCATCTGCGCGGCGATAGCCGTGCCCACACCCATCTCCTGCATTTCGTACTCACTCCAGAACGTCCCGTCCAGCAGAAGCACGTCGCAGTCGCGGATATGCGCCTTTATCGTCTCGTCCAGGGCCGCGACGCCGGGCAGGAAGAGCAGACGCCCTCCCGTTCGATCATCCACGAACCGGTAGCCCACCTCGTCGTCCGCCTGGGCATCCACGCGACCCCGCATGTAGCGCGGCGGCTTGCCAGGCAACGGAACTGCGGCGTAGTGCAGGCCGCTCGCCGAACCATTCGCGTACAGGAGGGGAGTAAGCTCGCGAGCCGGTTCACGCCACTCGACGCGGCAATACGCGGCCAATGTGCCGGCGAGCGTCAGACCCATTGACAGAGCGTTGCGCACGGACGAAGTAGCATAGATAGTACGGTCGCCGCCCTCGCGGAGCAGGAGGAGTCCCAGCGTATGATCGAGGTCGGCATCGGTGAGCAAAACGGCCTCCACAGGGGTCCCGCGCCTCGCGTCCTGTGGCGGCCAGAGCGAGGGAGACGACTCCAGTTGTACACGCAGATCAGGTGAGGCATTGAGCAAGAACCAGCGCCGTCCATCCGCGCTCAGCGCCACGCAGGACTGCGTGCGCGCACGCGCCTGAATGGTTTGCGCGCGCACGCCCTGGCAATTGCCACAATTGCAATTCCACTGCGGAAAGCCACCGCCCGCCGCCGTCCCCAACAAACGCACAAGCAT
>DAOTTD010000160.1:0-2950 GCA_034438015.1 Ktedonobacteraceae bacterium
TCATCCGCGCCCGCGCACAGCGCGCCTAAGCGACAGGCCAGGCGCATAATTGAGCCGGCTTTGGCCGCTGCGATCTCTATACACTCCTCGCGTGTGAACTCCTGTGCCGGCCTTTGTTCAGCCAGCAGGTCTCGCTGCTGACCAGCAGTAGCGACCTGCGTAGCTTCCTGAAGCGCTTCAAGGAGGCGCAGGATGAGCGATGGAGCAACATCTTGCTGCGTGAGGGAGAGAATGGCTTTCTGCGACAGGGCCAGGAGGACTAATGAGACATTCAAAGTATGTGCTGTTCCCAGGTCCTGGAGTGTTGTTGTCTGATCCTCGTCCATCACATCGTCGAGCAGGTCGAGAGCACACACGAAACACTCGACCGCTACAGATACGCTGCTTGCCAATAAAGGATCAATGCCTGGCAAAATAGATTGAGCCACGTGCAAAGTCAACAGCGGCCAGAGGCCAGCGGGGAGAGTGAGATGCCGCGAATCGGGAGGACTCAGATCTGTATGAATAGGAGAAAGTAACTTGCCCTCTCCCTCCAGAGCGCGCACAACATCAGTACACACCGTAGGATGTAGTGTCGCTAAAAAATAATAAAGCCGCTCTCGAAGCAAATGTTGATGAGCGGCAAATCGATTTACTGGAGGTTGAACGTGATCACTCATTGCCAATAGCGTAGCGAAGGCTCCAATGATTGATCTAGCGCTAATTGGGGCACGAGCCGCGCAATGATGCGGGCGACGCGCGGCGAAAAGCCTTCGCGCGCAATCACGCTCTCCGGATCGCTCGCCAGTTCCTTACGCAGTTCCTCGTCCCGCGAGACACGATGCACAAAATCCTGAATCAGTTCTTCTTCCATGAAGATTCTCTTTCTTCCCTGTTCTCTGTCTGGTTGTAAGTATAAGCTAATCTGACATACTGTGACTTGCTACAGAAGACAACTACAATAAAACTACCTGTTCACACGGCTCTTTTGTTACAGCTATGGAGGGGGTCTTTCCCACTGAAGTAAACGTGGGCGCTACATACATTCCGGTCAGCAGAAGTACCATCGCCGGTATCAAATGGAGAACATAGCTACGTTCACGGAGTACGATTTAGTACATCTTCCATTAAGCAATGCAATTATACCTCTGAAAGGTGAAGCGATGCAAGATAAATAATTAACATTTTTTCATAATGCTTGTTAAAACGACCGAGAGATAATAAGCATATCCGGCAGAGCGATTGACGAAAAGGCCCATTACCGCTACAATCGTGGAGTAGCAATCAGAAGCGTACTGGTAGGAAGAGGTATCTCTATATGGCAGAAACCGCAGGTTCGAATGACTTCACCGAGGAAGATCTCTACGCACTTCACACGCCTGATGAACTGGGCGTACTCAGCAGTACGCGCGACGTGGTGGAACAGGGCGAATACGCCTGGATTAATAAGAACCAGCTAGAGCTACTAAGAGATCGGTGGATACGAGAGGTTGGGGAAGGTTTCGACTTCAATGCCTACACGTGGTACGATCGGTATCATTTTCACGATGGGACAGAGCGCACCGTCAACTGGCTGCTGGTGCTCGACGCGCTGAATTTTTGCTTCTGGGCAGAAAAAGATCAGCCGCGCTGGCGCATCGAATACCAGGGCGCAACGCTGGATGGCTACTGGGCTGAAGCGGCCGCCCTGACGCGAGCAGTGGAAGAAGGTATACCGCTGTGGGATGCGGAGTTTCTTAGTAAGATCAGTAGCGAAGAGCTAGCACACATTTTTCGCGGGGAGCATACAATTCCACTCTTTGAAGAACGCCTCCACAACATTCATGAAGTTGGACGGGTGTTATTAGAGCGCTACAATGGCCAGTTCGCCCGCGCGGTCGAGCAGGTCGAAGGCAGTGCCGTCAAGTTAGCCTTACTGCTGGTAGAGAACTTCCCTTCGTTTCGCGACGTAGCGCTATACCGGAACCGCGAAGTTCGTTTTTTTAAGCGTGCTCAGATTTGCGTCGCGGATATATATGGCTCGTTCGGAGGCAGGAGATGGGGAACATTCCACGATTTTGATCAACTCACCGCCTTTGCCGATTACAAGTTGCCGCAGGTTTTGCGTCAATACGGCGTACTGGAATATCACCCCGCCCTGGCAAAGCGCATCGACAACCAGGAATTGCTGGAGCCGGGTTCAGATGAGGAGGTAGAGTTGCGCGCAGCAACTATCTGGGCGTGCGAACTGCTGCATCGTGAGATGACCGGCCATGGTCACTCTATGACCGCCGCGGCTATCGACCAGCATCTCTGGCTGCTTAGTCAGAACCCTATTGCCGGGACGTCGCCGGGCAGCGCGCAACGACCATACCATCGTGTGCGTACTATATATTATTGACAATCATACATATAATATGAACGTTATACTACTAATGATATATCCTGCCACATCCCGGCATACGGGTTGGCGGCAGAGCTTGTAATCATCGCGTAGTACTTAGGAAAAAGGGAACATGAATCTTCAAGCCCTCTTAGTGTCATTGGAGCAAGCGCCGCTGGCAATCCACGGAACTGATCTTCCCCACGATGTCGAGATAACAGCGCTGGCATATGATTCACGGCAGGTACAGGCGGGAGGAATGTTTATTGCCGTGCCCGGCATGCATACCGATGGCCGGCGTTTTCTAGGCGATGCCGCCAGCCGTGGAGCCAGCGTTGCACTCGGTGAAGTGTTAGAAGGCACGGCCCGGGCCTCCCTGCCATTACCATATATAGAGGTTCCAGACGTACGAACCGCGCTGGCGAATCTCGCGTGCGCCTTCTACCATTATCCAGCACAGCACCTCTGCACCATCGGTGTCACAGGCACAGACGGAAAGACTACTACCAGCAATCTCATCAGCACGATACTGGAGGCAGCGGGGAAGCGCACAGGGCTTATGACAACGGTCAACTTTAAGGTAGGTGAGCGCGAGTGGGCGAACGCGAC
>DAOTTD010000161.1:0-3209 GCA_034438015.1 Ktedonobacteraceae bacterium
TCAGGCCATCCTTTGAGATATACTGATAAAGAATAGTTTTTCCCGGCAGTCCCTTCATATTACCCCGAAAGGATAATCTATGCGAGCAATTATAAGCGTTGCTAACCGTGACGGCGTGGTGGAGCTGGCACGCGAGCTACAGAGCTACCATAGCGAATTATTTTCCACAAGTGGAACCCTGGCCGCTTTACAGGCCGAGGGCATACCCGCGCAATCGGTGAGCGAACTGACGCATTTTCCCGAGATCCTTAGTGGACGTGTAAAGACGCTCCATCCCGCTATTTTAGGAGGCGTCCTGGCACGACGCGATCTTCCTGAGCACGAGGAGGAACTGCAGGTGCACGATATCGGTCTCATTGATGTCGTTGTGGTCAACCTCTATCCCTTCGCGGAGACGGTGGCACGCCAGAATGCGGCCTTGATGGAGGCACTGGAGCAGATCGATATCGGCGGCGTCACGCTGGTGCGCGCTGCCGCGAAGAACTTTCAAGATGTGATTGTGCTGGTGCGCCCGCAGGACTACGCGCCGGTGATGCAGGAGTGGCGCGAACAGGGCGAGGTGAGCATCGAGACCAGGCGTCGACTCGCGACCATCGCTTTCCAGCATACCGCTAGCTATGATACCGCCATCGCCGAATATCTGCGTCTGAGCACGGGCAATTATTTCCCCGACCAACTCACCCTCCCGCTGGAGCGCGTCCAGGCGCTGCGCTACGGCGAGAATCCTCACCAGCAGGCGTCGTTCTACCGCTGGTCCGATACTACCTTCCATGCCGCACTGCCGACCGTGGCGGGCGCCGAGGTACTGCACGGCAAGGAGCTCTCCTATAACAATCTATTGGATCTGGACGCGGCTCTGGCGACCGTACAGAGCTTTACCGCCCCCGCGATAGCCATTATCAAGCATACCAATCCTTGTGGCCTGGCCTGCGACGATTCGCTGGTAGAGGCATATAAGCGGGCACACTCCGGCGATCCCATCTCCGCCTACGGAGGCATCGTTGGGAGTAACCGCAAGCTGGATGAAGCGACCGCGCAGGAGATCTCGCAGCTCTTTTACGAAGCGATCATCGCACCGGAATTTACGCCCGAAGCCCTGGCGATTCTGTGCAAGAAGAAGAATATCCGCCTGCTCGCCACCCATACGCCGATCAATCCGAGGAGCATCAATACGCAGGCTCTGCACGCTGGCCGGCCCGAGGTGCGCTCCGTCGGCGGAGGCTTGCTCTTACAGACCCCTGATGCCGTTGGCGAGCGCGAGGCCGAATATACCGCCGTCACCGACCGCGATCCGACGCTGGAAGAGGTCACGGATCTCATGTTTGCCTGGAAAGCGGTACGACACGTCAAGTCAAACGCGATCGTGCTGGCGCATAAACTGATGCTGGTCGGCGTCGGGGCCGGACAGATGAACCGCGTCACCAGCGTGCATCTCGCGGTTGATAAGGCTGCCGATCGCGCGCGCGGCTCCGTGCTGGCCTCCGACGCCTACTTCCCCTTTGCCGATGGCGTCGAAGCGGCGGCAAAAGCGGGCGTCACTGCCATCATTCAGCCCGGCGGCTCCGTGCGCGACGAGGAGACGATCCGCATGGCGAACCGCTATGCCATCGCGATGATCTTTACGGGCAGGCGCCACTTCAGACATTAGCGCGTTTGCTGAAAGGCGCATAAAAAAGGAGCGGCTGACGATAAGCCGCTCTTTTGCTGCATTGTACCCTCGTCAGGCTACGATCTCGTCGGAGAAGAAGCGTACCCACAGGACGCATATCGCCAGGCCACCGATGAGGGTGAAGAAGCCGATCGCTCCCGCGGCAGTGTTGGTCGGGTCTTTGTAAGGATAGAAGATGATGAGCGCGAGCCAGCCGATGGTCAGCACAGCGGTCCAGCTCAATTTCGTGGTCTCGGGATTTGAGCGATAGAGCAGGTGGTAGAAAAAGATGACCAGGAAGCCGATCAGTACCACAACTATTTTAAAATTTGTGGTGACGGAGCCATCTCCGATCCAGTCGATGACAAGGGTCGGCTTGATAAATAGAAAGGTGCACACCCATAATATGGCCAGAACGACGCCCCCGACGACCTTGCGTATCTCAAAGGGATTATTCACCGATAGGGCTCCTTTCGAGGAAGATATCTACAAAAATGACTGCATCCGTACGCATAGAACGTGATGGTACGAATGTATATAGTTTCCATACGTATTCGTATTGTAGCCGTTGCCACAAAATAAATCAATATCTGTTTACTGAAAGAATTTTTGCGAGGACACCTCGCACTCCGGCAGGGGCGGCTGCCCCTGCACCCCGCTTTCACCCGAGGGATGGAGACCCTTACTGATAATAAGCGCGCGCGAAACGCGCTGCCCAGCGGGCATTGTTGATCAAGAGGGCTTTGTTGGCCGCGACGCTCTGGCCGCCGGTGATCTCGGCGACGTGCGCCAGGACGAACGGTGTGGTGGCTGCGCCCTTGATGCCCTGCGCGCGCGCCAGGCGCAACGCCTCCTCGGTGGCCGCCTCCAGGGGCGCCGCATCAAGGGCGTACTGCTCGGGGATGGGGCAGGCGACGACCAGCCCGTGCAGACCCAGCTCCCACTGCAGGCGCGCCGTCGCGGCAATAGCAGCAACGTCGTCCGCGCGATGGGGCAGTTTGCGTCCACTATGGCGCACAAAGAAGGCTGGCAGTTCATCGGTCTGCCAGCCGATGACGGGCACACCCTGCGTCTCAAGATATTCCAGCGTCAGGTCGAGATCGAGGATCGATTTCGCGCCAGCGCAGGTGACTAAGACAGGCGTGCGGCCCATCTCGGTGAGGTCGGCGGAGATGTCCATGCTGCTCTCGGCCCCGCGATGTACGCCGCCGATGCCGCCCGTAGCAAAGAAGCGGATACCTGCCATGCTCGCGCACAACATGGTGCCCGCGACCGTCGTCGCGCCCAGCCGTTTCGTCGCCAGGGTGATCGCCAGGTCGCGCCGGCTGACCTTCTGTACGCCAGCGATCGTTCCCAGGCGTGTAATCTCATCCAGGTTCAGGCCGATGGCGATACTACCATCATGAATACCGACCGTCGCGGGCGTGGCGCCCTCAGCACGGATGGTCGCCTCCATGGCCTGCGCCACCTCGACGTTGGCGGGATAGGGGAGTCCATGCGCGATGACCGTCGATTCGAGCGCGACGACTGCGCGCTGCTCCTGTAATGCGGCCTGCACTTC
>DAOTTD010000162.1:0-2300 GCA_034438015.1 Ktedonobacteraceae bacterium
CTGCTCACCCGCCTGGGAGAACGGCGCGTGCTGCCCTACACCTTCACGCGCCCGAGCAAGTCGCACCTGGCGTACCAGCTCCTGGCGCTGCTCAATAGCGGTCGGCTGAAGCTCTACGCCCGCGAGGGTGCGCCGCGCACAACTTACGAGGAATGCTGGCAACAGGTGCGCAAGGCCCGTTATCGTCTCCCCGAACCCGAGACGCTGGACTTCTATGTCGATCCAGGCGATGGGCACGACGATTTCCTGTGCAGTCTGGCCCTGCTGACGGAGGCGGTGACGGGCGCGGTGCCCGCCATCTCCGCCTGTGTGCGCCCACGCCCGTTGTACGCCGACGAGGGACCGTATTGATGCCGGTTGTGACCAACCCGTCGCTTACAGCAGCAGCCCGAACAGGCTGAGCAGCGCGGGCAGGCAGCCCTGGCGCTCCGAACCGTCGAGGGCTGTGCCGCCGATGCGCTTCCACTGCACCTCGGCGTTGGAGTTGACCGGCATCAGCAGGACGCGCAGATTGTTCTTTGGACGCAAGGTGATCAGCGGCTTGAGTCCTGGCTGATAGTTCGGATCGGTCTGCGGCGTGTAGCGCTGGTAGAGCGAGGCGAGGATCATCTTCGCCTCAAGTTGCGCAAAGGGCATCCCGATGCACATGCGCGGCCCACCGCCGAAAGGGAAGTACGCGCCCGGCGGCACGTGCTCACCGTTCACCGGGTCCCAGCGCTCAGGTCGGAACTCGTCCGGCTCCTCCCAGATAGCGGGATCGCGCTGAATGACCCACTGGCTGAGCATGAGGAGCGTCCCGGCTGGCAGGTGCACGCCGTCGAGCTCGAAATCTTTGGCGACGAAGCGCAACTGCATCCAGGCCGGTGGATAGAGACGCAGCGCCTCGTTCAGCACCCAATCGAGGTAGGGCATCTTCCCTATATCTTCGGCGGTCGGCGCGCGCCCGGCAAGGACCGTGCGGATCTCCTCCTGCAGCTTCTCGCGCAGCGCGGGATACTGCGAGAGCAGGTAGACCGACCAGATGACAGCGTTAGCGGTCGTCTCGTGTCCGGCTGCCAGGAACGTCAGGATGTGATCGTGTATCTGCTTCTCCGTCAGTTTCGGCCTCTCGGGATCGCCGCTGGTGCCCGTCATGAGCATGGAGAAGAAGTCGTTGTGTTCGTCTACGCTATCGCGGCGTTGGGCGATCAGGGTGTAGATCAGCATGTTGAGCTGGCGCATAGCTGCGCGTCGCTTCCCATAACCGGTGATCGGATTGTCGATGCGGATATTCAGCAGGTCCTCTGCGGCGCTCGCCTGGCTGCCGAGGAAGGCGTTGAAGGCGTTGCCGAGCGCGGAGAGCTGGCGCGAGAGATCGATGCTGAAGAGGCACTTGCTGACGATGCGCAGCGTTAATTCCTGCATCGCCCGTGAGAGATCGATGGTATCGGCGACGCGCCAGCTCTTGAACATCTCCTGTGTATACTCGTCGATGACCGCCGCGTAGCCTTCGACGACCTTCTTGTGAAAGGCGGGCTGGACCGCGCGGCGCTGCTGGCGATGCCGTTCGCCATCGATCGTGAGCAGGCCCTCGTTCGCCCCATTTTCGTCGGACGGGGCCGCGCCCTGGTTCGAGAAATTGCCGGGATGCTCCACCAGGACGTAGCGTACGTGCTCTGGTCGGAACAGCGCCACGACCCGCGTCTTCCCAAGGTGGAGGGTTGCCATGTCGCCATAGGTTCGATGTAATCGCTGCAGATATTCAGGCGCATTACGCCGCAGCGAGAGCATGTTGCCGACATAGGGCAGCTTCCTGGGACCCGATGGGAGCGCGGTGGGCGTTGCTTTATCTGTCCGAAGATCGTTCGTTGTTGTCGCCATCTGTTCTCTGTCTTTCTTCTAGAACACCGTTCTTCTATGTACTACTATGTATCATAGGATGGGAGATGTTAGCAAGACAAGTGGCGCAATCTTGTGAGGGGGTGGGCCTCATTGGCGTCAAGTGAAGGCAACGAAAAAACGCGTTGGGTACCTTATTTTGACGCCAATGGGGTGAGCCTTGTGCGCAATCCCTCTCACTTCAGGAGTTGTGGGGCTGGCGAGAGGACAAGCGCAAGGCCCCCTCCTGTATGGATTACCCACATCGTCAGGTGAGTTCGGTCAGGACATCGTAGAGCTAGGGAGCGGCGAGAGCAGCGGTGCGGGACTTGCGTTCTTGCAGGGAGCGCAAGCGATGCTGAGCACGAGCTTGATGCAGCATATGGGTCAGAAACTGCTCAAAGGAAAGTGGATGTCCCACGATCCCTCTGAGGGGCAAGGAC
>DAOTTD010000163.1:0-43731 GCA_034438015.1 Ktedonobacteraceae bacterium
TTTGCGTCAAGGGCGGCTTGGCAGGGTTTCTGCATTGATCCACGTTCCGCAAGCCGCCCTTGCGCGACGCAGTGTACACCCCCCTGTCAAGGGTCGGGCCTGGCGGCATCGCTTGTTCCCCACAAAAGGCTTAGGGCAACATCCTACACACCCAGGCGAGAGAGCACCACCCAACCACCCAGGGATGCTTGATCACCGCTCGCGGTCCCATCCCACCAACCCCCCAGGCCAGCAGATGAGAGAACAACGACTTGCCATTACGCCGACATTCCCCGACCAGAACCCTCAACCACAGGAGCAAGAACCGTTCGCAGCCGCTTTCGTGCTGTTGCATCAAGACGCTGCACCCCAGAAGGACAAACCCCAAATTGTGCAGCGAGCTGCTGACAAGTTCCTTCTTGAGCAATCCCCTCTCCAAAGCCATAGCGAGCAGAAACCACCTCACGCTGCCGGTCCGTAAGAACCGTATCAATGGCTTGCCGTACCGCCTCTTCGAGCTCACGAGAACGAGACTCCTCCGCAGCGAGAGACCCTTGAAACAAACTCACAAATCCACGGTAATCCTCCTCTTCCTCCTCTCCCAAAATCCCTTGAAGACTCTGCATCCGCTCACACCAACCCCATTCCATCACTTCCACCAACCGCTCCAGTTTCCACCCCAGGCGAGAGGCTATTTCTGGATACGACGGCTCATACCCAAGAGCAAGACGCAACTCTTGCTGAACCCGACCCACCTCTCTCACGTGGGTACTGACACGCCAATTAATGCGAACCCCGCCATTGATGCGATGCAACGCCTGAATCATCTCGCCACGAACATGAACCCCAACCAACACACGCAAGGGATATCCTTTGCGTGGATCATGCGCCTCAATAGCTCCCATCAAGGCAATATTGCCCTCTTGAATAAGATCAAGCACCTCCATCCCACGGCACCGAGCCGCCAACTTTCTGGCAATCGTCACCACATAGGGCTGATATCCCTCAATCAGCCGCTCACGCGCATGTTTGGCAAGACTCATCACCCATTGATTAGGCCGTTCGTTCATGCGCTCACGCTTGCCCCGCTCAACCCGCTCGATCATCCGAGCCTCTTCCTCCGCCGTCAACCTCTCCGACCACCGCAGCCCACGCATATACTGATCTATCGCCAGTAACGACACATCCCGGCTCTCTTCATATTCTTGCGTCATCGGGCTCTCTCCTTCACGAGATTGACAAGCCAGGTCCCACACATGCATACTGACATGTGAGGAACCTGGCACGCCTCAACAGCACCACGAGTCCCTCAATGGCTGGCTAGGGCGCTTTCGACACCCTAGCCAGCACCTCCTACGAAGAACGAACATCATTCACGACTTGCCATCCCACCACCTCGACCACCCCCGCAGAGAAGACCGACCAGCACTCCCGACACGCCCCACCAAACTGAGCGAGAGGATGGGTGACATGCAAGGCACGACCACACTCCTCGCACCGAGCCATCCCAAGCGGCACCCGTGCATGACGACGCGGCTTCTGTACTTTGCGGTGCTGAACGCGATCCCAACTCATGGGCGGTACTCCTCTCTAATAGCTTGCCATGCGACGAACGGTCTTACCCGCCTGCTGGGGACGATACACATTGAGGCCAACTTTGATATCCTCAAAGCCAGGAACGGCAATATTACCCGAAGTCGTCGCAATAATCAGCGACTTTCCGCTTGAGGAAATCCCCAACTCCTGGGTCAGATCGACTACAATCACTAATTGATTGCCCTGGACCTCAAACTCCACATTCTGCATCAGCATCATCCTTTCTACCAGGAAACCCTGGTCCTTTACGGCTTGCCATAGTACCGCCCAATCTACTTGCTACGATTTTGAAGCCACACGACCAGAGCACCAATCAACAACGAACCGAGCGTCAATACCACAGCTTCCCATGTCATGCACATCACCCCCTTCAAAGTACCACTTGAACTACTTTCGATTGATATGCCAGGAACAAAAACAACCAACGACAACAATTCCAATAATCACAATTCCGCTTGTGATGAGAATACTAACCCCTACCTGTCCTAACACCGAGAGAATATCCACGCCCTTTTCCTTTCGCTAATAAAACCGCTTGTTCTTTGAACAAGAATACTACGATACAAGAATTCAAGAGTACAAAAGTCTATGAGTCCATTGTATCACACAAAATAAATTCGTGTCAAGTACAAGAGTCCAAGAGAACAGATCTATGTTATAATGAAAAGAAGAGGAGGAGGGAAACACAAATGCCTAGAAGAGGAAAAGTATCGAAAGCACCTGAAGGCTACTATACAGCAAGCGAGGCTATCAAAAAGCTCAACATGCCACGTACTACGTTTCATCATTATGTGAAAATAGGAAAAATCAAAAAGAAAGTCCCTTACGGACACAAAGAAGGGTACTATGAGAAAACATACATAGATAAAATGGCGGAAGCAAGCCAGTTATACGCTCTACAGTATGCAGAGGACCCTGCTACTTTCAGCATCGCTACCGATGAAGATCTAGCAGGCATATATGATGTATTGATCAGCTTGTGGGGCCCGACAAATGCTACCACTACAGAGACCCGTCTCAATTGGCGCAAGATCAATCCAGAAATGGACTATGTAGTCAAGCAAGAAGGCATAGTCGTAGGATTTGTAAACATCAAGCCATTAACACACGAAGCAATAGAAAAGTACATCAATAAAGAGCTACAGGTAAAAGATATAAAATCCAACGATATTTTACCTTTTACGCCAGGAATACCTTTAGAATGCGAGGCTGGAATAGCCGTCAGAGCAGGAGTACATGATCCAAAGAAATACGGCATGCGCCTGATAGGGGGAATAATCGAAACAATGAAGGGCTTTGCTGAAAGAGGTATCATCATTAAAGCAATATACACCAGAAGCTCAACACCAGACGGAATAAATCTGGCAAAAGGACTAGGGTTTAAGGATATATCCTCAAGTAGAGAGCAAAATGCTAAGTTGTTTGTACTGGACTTTGAGACATCTGACTCTCCGTTTGTGAAACAATACCAGGATATTCTCAGAGAACATACTGAGGAAAAGCTTACAAAAAGCCAATAAGCCAAGGGAGTACACATATGACCCATATTCAATTCGGGTGGACACTACCAGGAGGTCCACGAAACAACATGGCCGCTAAACCGTTTCTTGCTACCTTAAAGGAGGGATTTGATCTCATCAGTAAGCATTTTGACTCGGCATGGCTTACTGATCATCTACAATTTGAGAACAGGCCGATTTTAGAAGGGTGGACAACTCTGACATACTTTGCCGCTCTCTATCCACATCTCAACTTTGGACACACGGTGCTTTGCCAGTCATTTCGCAATCCTGCTCTCATTGCTAAGATGGCAGCGACCTTTCAATTCCTCAGTGAGGGGCATTTCATCTTTGGCATTGGCACTGGTTGGAAAGAAGATGAATATAAAGCATATGGTTACGCTTTCCCCTCAGCAGGAGTCCGTGTCAGCGAATTGGAAGAAACACTTCAAATTGTCAAAGCTCTCTGGCAGAACGAAAAAGCAACGGTAGTAGGAAACCATCATCAAGTAATCGATGCATACTGCGAACCTAAACCTCATCCCTATCCCATCATTATGATAGGCGGCAATAAGCCACGCATGTTACGTCTAGTAGCACATCATGCCGATTGGTGGAATGTCTCTTGGACGGGGATTGAAAGCTACCGGCATCAAGTAAGCGAATGCGAACAAGCCTGCATCGAAAACAACCGAAATCCGACAACTTTACGGCGTACCTGGTTCGGTGGTTGTATATGTGCTCCCACAGAAGCGAAGGTAAAAAAGCTAAACACAACTCACATGGGTTCTGAGAACGCGTTCATTGGTACTCCTGCTCAAGTGATTGAACAAATGCATCCGTTTATTGATCTCGGTGTTGATTACTTCATGCTGACCTGCGGAGGTTTTCCTGACCTAACGACTCTGGAAACACTGACTCATGAAGTGCTTCCCATATTCAAGAGCTAAGCTGATAAAGCACAAGCGGAGCTATAACTGGTACGCAATAATGAAGAATTCTGTTATAATAGAACCGACTCACATGGACACTCAGTGAAGGGCAATTTCTATGGCAACGCAAGAAGAGCGCATCATAGCACTAGAACGAGCAACCGCAGAATACCGGCCAGTTTTGCAAAATATTGCCTATGAACTGACAATGGTCAAAGGGCTCACTATTGATCAAGTCAGCATCTCACAAGAATTAAAGCGAGATATGAGCGAGGTGAAAGAGCGCCTGGCACACATTGAGGAACAACTCACTACCATCCTCACCCTTCTAAAACCATCCTAGATCACAGACTTAAAACCCTTAAAAGAGAGCAAAACTGAGAGCATACCATCTCAACACGAACCGATAAGGCTCTACAAGAATGGACAAAAATAGAGGGCGTTTCCCCTCCCCAGGCTCGTGCAAGCCCTTAGCAAGCCAGCTCAAAAACGCGCGGAAGGTAGTTCGAGTTTCCCTACTACCTGATCAGTATTTGGAAAAGAAAATCACAAATAAGTCTCAATAATAGAGAATAAACAGGAAAAAAGGATATTATAAGATTTAGGTATAAAAATCCGGTAGAACAGCCTCTTTGCAAGACTACTAACTCATGAGTATCTATGATATTATAGGCACACAATCCAACGTGTAGAGATACTCAAAAAAGTAGATAATCCATTGTAGGAGATTAAGCATGAAGTTCTTTGCAAGAGCAGGAGCTGGAAGCAAGCCTGAACGACTGGTGACAATAGTCTTATACTTCATTATCGTCACTCTACCTTGCCTTACGCTCATCTCATGTTTTGGCACTAGTCCACCTGATGGCTACCTATCAACGGATGCAAATAGTGTCTCTTTCATTCAGTTCACCGAGAAGGACAATCAACTAAGTGGACATATTCAAGGCGTGACGAAAACCGACGATATACCGCCGCAGACAAAATCGTTCACCACAGCGATTACTGGTACACAGAACGGGTCATCAGTGACAATCACCACCTCAATCTTTGGCCTCTCATCGTCAGTCACAGGGACATTGAATGGCGATACACTCACGTTAGAGGTACCACAACCAGATGGACATCTACAAAACACAATGTTCAATGGCGCATCAACTCAACAGTATAATCAGGCTATCGATGCACTACAAAAGCGAGTGAGTCAACAAGATCAGCGATACCAAGAACAGCAAGCGGTAAGTGATGCCAATTCGCAGTTGGACAGCACGATTAACACACTCAAAAACGACACAAGCACTCTTTCATCCTTCTCAGAAACAAGCACACTCAATGATTATGCCACCAGATGGCAAAACATGCAGAAAGATTATGCAATTGAGCGGAAGGATGCCCAGGCGGGTTGCTCAAACTCTTATCAAGTCGGCGTCGATGATTACCAAGTTGGTGTTGATGCCTACCAGATCGGCCAGGATGATTACCAACTCAACATAGACAAGAACACATACAACACTGATATGTTAGCAGTGCAAAATAACGTACAAGCGCTTCAGCAAGATTGGGCTCAACTTCAGCAGGCAGTAGCACATAATGAAACGAGGATACCAGCACCAGAGTATACAGCAAATGATGTGAACAATGCTCTACAGAGCGCGCAAAACGCAGAGAAGACAGCAGGGAGTGTATGGCAATCAGCGCAAGCAAGCGCATCGCAATACGATCAAGAGGCGAGTGCGCTGCAAAAGAAAGCCGATGCGTTACCAACAAGCATGCATTGCAATTAAGGGATGTTAGATGTACAATATTGAACCCAACGAATGTATAACCTGCTCATGGTTGCTGTATAAACACAGCACTCAGACTACCAAAATCATTATTACAAAGTACAACAAGAACGAGGAAAAAACACCCAAAAAGTATTCTCCTGAGAGCAGAGAAAGAACAGGATGAAGCCGCTTCACAGGCCGATTTACACTATACAGATACTTCTTCTATTTTGCTCAATTCCTGACAACCAACAATGTGGAGAGAAAAACTAAAAATACTATAAGTTTGAACTATCGGCAAAGCCGTAAAATGGCCTCAGAAAAGAAAACAAACCGAACAAGTACCAGAGATACTAACAAGTTAAACAGAGAAAAAGGCATGGAGCAGCTCCGTGCCTATATTTTATCTTTTTAGAATATCCTCTACTCACTTCATACACGTCTAGCCAGAAACATCCAGATATGCTATTATACATTCACAAATCGCTCACAGATGAAGAGGCTGAGAAAAACAGACCATGACGACAGCATCGAAAAGGCCCTTAAAGCTCTTTTATTGTTATGCACGGGAAGATAAAGCTCTCCGTGATGAACTAGATATTCACCTCAGCAGCCTCAAGCGCCAAAATTTGGTCACAAGCTGGTATGACGGTGAAATTGGTCCAGGCACCGAATGGGAAAAAGAGATCGACACTCACTTGAGAAACGCCGATATCATTCTGTTACTCGTGACACCCCACTTTCTGGCCTCGGACTACTGTTATGACACCGAAATGAAACATGCTCTTGAACGGCACCAGACAGGCAAGGTTCGCGTCATCCCCATCATCCTTAGACACACTTTCTGGCAGGATGCGCCATTTCATTCCCTCCAGATCCTTCCCACAGACGCCAAACCCGTCACCCAGTGGTCAGACCGCGATGAAGCCTTCTGGGATATCACTAAGGGCATCCACAAAGCTATCCTCGATCTCCGTGTTCTCTTCAAGACAAAACAAGAGTGGTTCGACGAAGGCTTTGCTCTCTCCAACCTCACGCGCGATGAGGAGGCCATTGCCGCCTTTGATCAGGCCATCCGCCTCAATCCTAACGATGCAAAGGCTTACTATGAGAAAGGCGTTAGCCTCTTCAACCTCAAGCGCTACGAGGAGGCCATTGCTGCCCTTGATCAGGCCATCCGCCTCAACCTTAACGATGCAGTGGTTTACTATATAAAAGTCGTTAGCCTCAACAACCTCGAGCGCTACGAGGAGGCCCTGGCTGTCTGTGAGCAAGCCATCCGCCTCAACCCTAACGATGTCCTGGCTTACAACCAGAAAGGCGTTAACCTCCACGACCTCAAGCGTTACGAGGAGGCCATTGCTGCCCATGATCAAGCCATCCACCTTAACCCTGACTTTGCAGAGGCTTACTATAAGAAAGGCAAAAGCCTCGGCCAACTGAAAAAACCAAAAGAAGCCCAGCAATGCTATGAAAAAGCTCGCCAACTTGGGTATAGCAGATAACTTGCCATAAAATAGCTCAGATCCCAAATTGAGAGCAAAACTGAGAGCAAAACCGTTCTCCACTCATCATCATTGATAGACAAGAATAGGCAAAAATGGCATTGTCCCGCTCAACTGGCTCGTCAATCAGCCTGGCAGCGGAGCTGAAAAGGCTCAGCAGGAGGTTCAAATCCCCCTACCTTTACAGAGCGTAAGAGTAGATTTTCTATATTCGGCATCCCAATAGCAAGCTATAATTGGAGTTGCGGGAGGTATTCTAGGAATTTATAAAGATGTGAGAGAGATACGAGTGTAGGAAGCTCAGGTTAAAGATACTGATGAATAAAATCAAAAATTGATCTCAGCTATCTGTATCTTGTAATAAAATATTTCAGTACTCTGATGCGTTCATTAGTTTTTATCTTCTTTCTTATTCATGTCCAGTGGCAAACGAAAGGAAGAAACTGACCCACGTAATTCACTAGAATGTTTCTCAATATATTGCCTGGGAGCCTCTATGAGATCACAGCTCTTGTAAAGCTCAAGCATAATCTTTTCCATCCTGGATAATCGTGCTTGATAATCATTATCCGGTAAAGCCAACTTGTTCATATTTAATTCTGCTCTTAGAGTAATTATCATTTCTTTTTGTCCATTCAAAACCGTCAATATGCGATTTGATGCATTAGTAAAATTTGGAGTGGTTGATCGTATACGACTAACAACTTTGGCTAACTCTTCAATCACATAGTTAAATGCATCAGCCAGAACGCCAATAGTATCAGGTGTTACCTCTGCCTTAACACGTAGATCGTCATCTCCTACATCACACACTTCCTGTAACAACTTTTCTATTTGTCCCCCTAGTGCTCTTATATTGCTCCCATCTTGATAACTCATAACCAACTCAACCAGTTTCCCCAACTCAGAGTCACACTCATAGAGCGCGGCGAGGGGTGAATTACCTTGATTTATTTGCTGGGTAATATAGCCAAACTGATATTGATAAGAAGAGCCTAGTCGTGGACGTTTCTGCAAGTCTTTGATAACATTACGTATCCCTTTTACTACATTCAACAATGCCTCGTCTACGCTATGCCATCCAGCACCAGTAATAGGTTTGCCATCAGTGGGTAAAGCTTGAAGTTTATTAAGCGGCGGTATTTTCCAATCAACAGGGCTAAGAATAATAGGGATAACTCGTGCTTCTCTGCGTTCGTGGCGTTGAATTGCTCGCTGCAACTCTTTGCCATAGCAATATTCTGAATTCATGAATGCAGCACTCACAAGGAGGAGAATTATGTCTGAGGTTTCAAGCTGTCTTACAATTTCAGGCTCCCATTCGGTGCCTGCGCTAATTTCCCGACACCATACCGAATGTTGTGTAACCATAGATAGCAAGCAGACGCTCAGTGCCCTTCAGCGCTGGATTCCAGTTTTTCTACTTTGCTCCTTTACACAACATTCGGTATGGCATCAATTTCCCTATCGTACCACAATTGGTTAATAAGACCTTGATTCTTCAAAGGAGCAAGATGTTCCTTTAGATTTTCCAGCAATGACTCATCTCTATGAGCATAGCTAAAGAAAACTTTGAATTCCATATAACTTATCTCGATTTTCTCTATTGAAATTTAGATAAAATACCTACGATTCTAGAAATACTTTTTCTGTCTGAAAGTAGGGACTATTGCTACGTCCCTTAAATGCAAGCAACATAAAATCATGAAGAAGTCAGCGCGGATTGGCCCTCAGGCTCCTCCGTTTTGTTACTATATTTAAGAAACACAGCACTATAAACAATGGTACTTAGTATACAATCTCAACCTAAATATATCAATGTTATAAGTGTCTGATCAAATAATCGGTAGGACCCCACTGTGATATTGTTGGCGAATTAGTTTTCCATGCTCAGCATGCAAACGCATTTATGCTCAAATTGAGTACACGTTGGCAATTCGCCAACAATATCACTGTCAGGTGAAAAGGGAAGGAGGGCTTGAAAAAGCACGGGTCCATTGGCATGTTATTGAAGCTTTCAAAAGCATCTAAAAAGATGTCCAGGCCCTTCATTTTGACACCAAATTTGACACCTCAGAGGATCTACCAGGTTCTCTCCCGTTCGACTCCATTGGACAAAAAAGGACCTCCCACAAGCTCACTACCCCATCAATACAGGGGTACACAGACCCATTGACAACGCGCTATAATGTACGTGCAAGTATAACACCTAAAAGGCGTCCATACTACGCGAAGCGGCCTGTAGAGCCAATCAAGGCACAAGGATACTTGCGTAGTATAACACGCTCTACCATCTTCTTCTACCCAGGAAAAGCTCCCTCGACCGGTTGCGGATGAGGGAGGAGTTCTTCTTTAGTGAGGATAGACAGCGTCCTAGCGCATCACACGCAGCGTGACGCGGAACTCGTATTGATCACCCGGATAGAAGGCTTCGGTGTATTCGATTGGCGCGCCGGTATCATCAAAGACGGTACAGGCCAGGCGCACACCCGCGGTAGAAGAAGAGACACGCAACAGCTCGGCCTCGCGAGAGGAGGGCGTATCGGCCTTGATGCTCTGTTCTGCAATATAGGGATGAAGCCCCTCGGTCGCCATGATACTGTAGAGAGAGCCCTCAGCGGTCTCTTTCGCTCGCTGGTAGACGCTGGAGGCACGCGGATAGGGCAGGTAGTCAAGCTCGTAAGCGATGGGAGCATCATCTGCGGTACGCAAGCGTTCCAGGCGGACAACCTGTTCTTCATCCGTCAGGCGAAGTTGTTCTCGAACAGATTGAGACCCACGGACTAGTTCACTCTTGAAAAGCATCCCGCCAGGACGTTTGCCACGGCGACGAAGTTCGTCGCTTAAGCTTGAAAGCTCGGTCAGGGTGCGTTGCTGCACACGTGGTTCGCAGACGAACGTGCCGCGACCATGCTGGCGATAAAGCAGGCCCTCATGCACCAGTTCCGTCAGCGCCTGCCGTACGGTGGCGCGACTTACATGATATTGAGCCACCAGTTCCGGCTCAGAAGGAATAGCGGTATGAGGTGCCAGGTGCCCCGCATGGATCTGCTGCTTAAGCACCTCTTTTAACTGATAGTACAAAGGTAAAGGATTGGAGCGTTCTAAAGTAGGCATATACAGTTCCCCTTATGTCCAGACAACAGAAGTCGAAGAATATAGAACATGGGAAGAATATATCACAAAAAGTCGGAAGCGTCGAGAGGAAAAGGAGGCAATATTGTGAATTGACCCCAGGTCGTGGGGCCAATTCATGTTCAACTTATGCAACGGCGATACCATTGTCAGCGAGTACCCGATCGATCTCGGACTTCAAGCGGCTCGGCAGAGGACCGACGAGGCGGCCAATCTCTCTCCCACCGTTAAAGATCATCAACGTCGGGATAGCCTGAATACCGAGGCGATTGGGGGTCTCACCGTTCTCATCGATATCCATCTTCGCAAAGCCCAGTTTGCCCTGATACTCATTGCTCAGGCGCTCGAAGACAGGGGCGATATTGCGACAGGGGCCACACCAGGCTGCCCAGAAATCAACGATTACGGGAGTCGAAGCGCCCAGAACCTTCGTACTGAAATCCTTGTCTCCGACATGGAACAAATTTGCATGTGTGCTGCTCATAAGTATCTCTCTTTCACCTTGTAGATTAAACCTGTTTACCCTCAGATAAGACTGGTCAGAGGATTATTTACTACAGAGGAGAACACCAGGGATTGCCAATCTATTCCAGTTTTCTCTCCTCTGAAGTATTCTACCATCTTATTCATGCTAGTTGCGTCGATTGCCTTGCAGAATCGACAATAGTTCCAGAATGTAGAGGAACAGATTCAAGACCGTGATGAATATAGAGACCGTCAGGCCAATAGCATTGGGCATTGTATCCGCCATATACTTAGCGCGTTGCACATAATACAGCACATAGCCGGAGAAGATCGCGATCCCGACCACCGAGATGATCAGCGCGAAGATCGTCGAGTGGAAAAAGATGCCCACGATACCCGCAACAAGCAACAGGATCACCCCGACGAAAAGGTAGTCGCCCAGGTGCGTAAAGTCGCGTTTCGTCGTCCAGGAGTACAGCGCCAGGGCCAGAGAGGTCAGCGCTGTGATCAGGAACGCCTCGCCCAGGATATAGGGAGCAGAGGCGATGTAGTAGCCGAGCAGCGGCGAGAGCGACAAACCCTCCAGAAACGTAAACAGGTAGAGCAGGAACAGGTTGATTCCAGGCTTCTGAATTAAAAAGTTCAGCGCGATCAACACAACCAGGCCAGCGATCGCCACGAACAGATACGTACCGAAGGTCAGATGCAAAAAGAATATACCCACGAAAGCGCCCAGAGAGGCAAAGATGAAGGAGAAAGCCAGCAGTCCCATCACCTTTCCAATCAAAGAGCTTGACTGCGCCTCGCTATGAGCATAGGGAAGCGTCTGATACTGATAGCGAGAGCCAAAGCCGCCGCGGCCTCCGTATGCTCCCCCGCCGAATGGACCATTATTTCTTTGATTAAACATGAGTAACCTCACGATTAAGAACTATCGAAACTGAACGCCCGCGTGGAGGCTGCTCAGCATACAGATCTATTGACGAAGAACTAACCTCTTCCACGATATGCGAAGAGGTTTTCTCACCGATATATACGTTGAGGGGTAAACATTGGTTGCACCCCCATGTACTGTTTCAGGGGATGTACGGAGGCTTAGCGGGGCCAGCGCCCCTATGTAGTCATTCAATCCATTCACGAGCGCAGAGCATCGTATGTCGAAGCTACATCACACTCCACACGCCACAGATCTCACAGAACGCCACACCGATCTCACCAAACGCCTTACTGCGCGTATTCCAGCGATCATACACAATAGCCAGGGAGCCACAATTCCAGCAGCGTGCACGCCCGCCAGCCTTGCTCTCGGCAGCCAATTTCTGGAGCAAAGCGCTACGGGCCTCTTCGGCACCAGTATAGCCGGGATTATATGCCAGGTGCAACGGATCGCCGAGGGTATCGCCCGGCTCCTTCCCCAGCGGCAACTTGATCTCATGAGAAGGCGCCTGTAAAGGGGGCGCGGCTACGGGTTGCACAGTGGGCGGCTGTGGAGGACGGCGGAAGTACTCCCCACGGGCGGTACGGCGTCCACCCTCGATAGGAGGATAGTCCGATCGCTCTGCGCGCTCACCACGATCTCCATTGGTAGATGGAGAGAGCGCGGGAGGTGGCATAAAGGTCTGACCGGAAGGAAGGGACAGCGCGGAAGAAGCATTGTCCTGATGCGCGGGTGCCGCAGAAGTATCGACGGCATTCTCCGTCTCTTCCGGTGCGGTAGGAGAATCAGCGGGGGGCTCTGTAGGGAGGCCCTCCGGGGTATTCTCTGCTGGATCAGCGACATGATTCGTATTATTTTCCGGCTGATCAGGCGGATTGGCGCGTTTGCGACGAGTTACTGGCATAGGGGTTTGCTCCATAAGAAGTAGTGTGTGTGCATACAGCATCAACGTAGCATGTGTATTATATCACAGTGTGTAGAGATAAAGAAAAGACATTCTACACTGTAGATGAGTAGGCATACCGCTTTTCACGTAGGGTATGCCCACCTCAATCGCCCTGAAACAAAATAGCAGCGGCCCTGCTCAAGCAAAACGCAGGCTGGTTAGCCTTTAAAGAAATCTGCATTTACCTTGATGTAGTTCTTCCATTCATCGGGAACGGCAGACTCCTCAAAGATGGCGGTCACGGGGCAGGCAGGCTCACAGGCGCCGCAATCAATACACTCATCAGGATTGATGAAGAGCTGCTGCGCTTCATCAAAGCCCTCTTCATTCTGTGAAGGATGAATGCAGTCTACTGGACAAACATCTACACAAGAGGCATCTTTCACGCCAATACACGGCTGGGTAATCACATAGGTCATCTTTTCGCTATCCTGCCTTTCAAGAATATCGTCTCTTGACGAGCGTCTTCACAGTTCCGCTCTTTATGGATTACGGCTGCTGAGCCAGCCGACAAACCGGCGCTCGCTACGCGCCGATGTGGTAACGGCGACCACACTCGCGTATCCTTATCAACATGCTTATACAGCGATTCCAGGCCCGCTTTGCCTGCCGTGCGATGATTACAAAGTGCAGCAGCGAGGTTCTGCTTCAGCCAGTTTCAGTATAGAAGGTTGTGCAGGCAATGTCAATCGCTACGTCATTTATTGCACGCGGCGCCTTGACAAACCTTCACACGAGTCTGTATAGTTGTTGACAGTGGTCACGAATATTATAGCACGATCATGCACACGGAAAGGAGGGCTCCTGGTATGAATACCATGCGTACCGTAGGGCTTATTGCATTATGCCCACGCACTATGGAGTTCGCCGACCAGACCATCTCCTTAATAGTGACCGCACCACCACCATTCAATGAAATAGCCCTTCTGGCACAGGGGACGAGTTTGCCCATTTTCAGGAGGAAACGGCGCTATCTGTCTGTCAGTTGACGACGAACACCTCCGCACCGTGGGCAACACAGAAAGTTCCCACGGTTTTTTGTTGCCCTTCAGCTCTCAAAAAAATGTGATTCATGTACTTCAAGCAAGAAACGAGGCATCAACAACCATGCTTACAGAAACAGGCTCTGCATACTGTCTTGATTTAGGCGATGGACTTAACGCGCGCTGGTCCACAGCCGCTGATACAGAGAGCATAGCACACCTGATCGGGATGGTCTTCCGCGAAAAAGCCGATGAGCTGGAAAACGTCCGGATGGCAAACAGTGTGCGGCGAATGATGCGTGGCGACTATCCACTGATGGGTCCCAATGATTACGCGCTCATAGAGGATACGCGCAAGGAAGGCAATCCCATCGCCGCATGTACCTGCCTGTGGCGGCAGACCTGGGAATACGAAGGCATTCCATTCGAGATTGGTCGGCCCGAATTCGTCGCCACGGACCCAAATTATCGCCGCCGTGGGCTGATTCGTGTGCTGTTCGACATGGTGCACCGGCGCAGCGCGGACGAAGGGCACCCGGTCACAGCCATCACCGGCATCCCCTACTTCTACCGCCAGTTCGGCTACGAGTACGCGCTGGATCTGGACGGCAAGCGAAAGACCTACCTTACCCAGATACCGAAGACGAAGGATGGTGAGCCAGAGTTGTACACGCTGCGCGAGGCCACGATCGAAGACATTCCCCTGATACAAGCGAGCTATAACCATCGCAGGGCCGGCAGCATCGTCTGGACGCGCATACCGGACAGCTATTGGCGCTACGAGTTCGAGGCCTGGCGCATACAGCCCGAATGGGGAAGGACATCGAACACACAGATCATCGTAGACAGCACTGGCCTGCCGCAGGGATATGTATTGCTAGCACCCATACGTTGGGGCTCAAGTCTCCCCGTATGGGGCTTTGAGACCACACCGGGCACGAATCTCCGGGCCATGCTGCCCTCAGTGCTGCGCGCTCAAGACATTTGGCGAACAGATACCCACATCGAAGCCTGACATCGGTCCATACAACGCGATTAACTTCCACCTGGGGCGTTCGCACCCGGTCTACGAAGCGCTCGGGGAGCTTGCCCAGGCAAAAGAAGAGCCGTATGCATGGTACGTACGCGTACCAGACCTGCCCGCATTTCTCCGCTTGATCGCGCCAGTGCTGGAGAAGCGGCTGGCCGACTCATACATAGCGGGATACACGGGTGAGTTAAAGCTCGACTTCTACCGGGGAGGGCTGCGCATGGTCTTTGACAACGGACGGCTCACGACGGCGGAGAACTGGCGTGTCCCCGTCTATGACTCCAACGCGGGCAGCGGATTTCCTGAGCTCGTCTTCCTGCAGGTTGTCTTTGGGCATCGCAGCATCGAAGAACTGCGCCACGCCTTCCCTGATGTGTGGGTGAACGACGAAACGAAATACGCGCTCAATGTGCTCTTCCCGGCACGAGAATCCTCCGTCCTGCCATTGTAGAGGGGAGACGGAAAGCTACTTGCGCGGCACAATGTAGAGGTGCGAGAAAGCCACTTCGGAGCCTTGCTCCTCTACATACAGACCGATCTGTCCCGATAGCAGCGGTGACCTTGTATGATCGATCGTGGGATGACGCGCAACGCGTTTCCCATTGATTGAGAAGACAAACGAATTGCCGCTTGCACTGATCGTAATCGTATTGTTCCTGCCATGACCAGTCACAAGCTGGGGGGCCGGGCCGGACGCAATCGGCGTCCACGTGCCGGAATCGAAGCGTGAAAAGGCATACTGGCCGCCCCTCGCCGTAACGACCTCAAAGAGATAATAATGCGACTGATCATCGCTGGAGCGAAACACCACACCATAGTAATTCGCATCACTCGTCACAGCGCGCACCTCAGAAATGGTTACGGTGAGGAGAAATGTACTGAAATGACAGCTCGTGCACAGGGCAAGGGCCACATTCTGGGGCGAGTTGTTCAAGACATGATAGCGTTGATTCACACTATCATAGAAGAATGTCTTACTCTGAGGCCACTGATTGTGCATCGCCAGATAATCGACGTGAGCAGGATCAGGCGTAGCAATAGCCACGACCGGCGTGCCGACCCCATGCACCGCGTCCCTGCTGACAATACTGGTAATGTAGCCCACGGTAAGCAGGAGGCACAGCAGCAAGGTCGCGATAGCGACAAAGCGGCGATTAGCGAAGTTCGACGCCCAGACGGGCTTGATCTGAACGAACGGATCTAAAGCGACAATGACGGGCTGGGAGTCGCTGAACGTCGACCCGGTATAGGAGTCCAGCACAGCCGCGCGTTTTCCGCTCGGAGTCGCGGCCTGCACCTTCTCAGAGATTGCAACGGCCTGAGTAAACGCCGCGCTGAACTCGCCTGCCGTCTGGAAGCGCTTCTCAGGCTCCTTGCCCAATGCTTTATGCACAACACGATCGAGGGCGGGCGAGATATCCGCGCGAATCAGAGCGAGCGAGGGCGGCGGCTCATGCACATGCAACAAAGCAAGAGCGATCGACGTATCGGCGATAAATGGCAAGCGGTTAGCTAGCAGATAGAAAAGCGTCACGCCGAGAGAATACACATCGGAACGACCATCGATCGCCTGACCGAGAGCCTGCTCCGGTGAAATATAATCAGGAGTTCCCATCATCGCTTCAGCATTTTTCGCTGGCACCTGCCGGGCATCATCCGCAGTCAGGCGCGCAATGCCGAAGTCCGAGAGCATCACGCGGCCATCGCTATCCAGCAAGATATTGGCAGGTTTTACATCGCAATGGACGCAACCATGAGTATGCGCATAATCGAGTGCAGAAGCAATCTGCCCAAGGAACCACTGCGCCTCGGCCAGAGAGATGGGGCCATGTTTGGCGGTATACTGGGAGAGCGTGCCGCCGCGCATATAGGGCATAACAATGTAGGGGAGGCTATCCTGCTCGCCATACGCGTAGATCGGCAGAATATTTGGGTGGTCTAACTTGCTGGCCGCCTCCGCCTCGTGCAGGAACCGCCGGTAGAAGTCCCGCATCATCTTTTTATCCATGTTAGGGCGCGGCAGAAATACTTTTATGGCGACCTTGCGTGCAGGCTTCTGTTGTTGGGCAAGATACACCGCGCTAGATCCACCATAGCCCAGCAGCCGTTCCAGCGTACAACCGCCCATCACCTTGCCGATAAGATGTTTTCCCCTACTCATAGTAAAGCTGGCAGCTCCTCTCTAGATCTTCGCTGAGAGAACCAGCGCAGAACCTGACACACAGCAATTCACGATAATACATACGAGAGTCACTACAATTGTAAGCACTGAGCGCATTCACTGTCAATATTATATACGAGCCAGACCCTGTAAAGGATGCCTCCATGCCATACTTATGCTTGAATAGAGGCAGCAAGCGGCAACTGCCCCAGAGGAGAGGGGTACGCCGCCGCTCGTTCAGGCACAAAAAAACATCTAAAACTAGATGGTGAACTTGCCATCGCGCATAATCACACGACCATCCACCTCAATCGTGCAGGAGGTGGGGATCACATCCACATGGATATTGGCATCCCAATCCGCGCCGGTAAACTCGGGATAGGGGTTGCCGAAAGCGACATGCAGACCGGGCATTTTCTCATCCTGTAAGAGATTGCCACTCAACTTCGTCAGGCTCGTGAGCGTTCCAATGGCGAACTCTCCGGCGCGATTGCCGTTGGGCACCGAGAACAGGTAGTCACGGACCTCCTGGGCCAGCACGGCGTTCTCGCTGGTCACGCCAGTGACATAGCCATTCTTCACCTCGATCGTGAGCGGCTGCCGCAGAACGCCGTACTTCTCAGAGAAGTAATCGCCGAGCACCTCGCAGACGAGCACACCATCGACGGTAGCGGGCGCGGTAAAGACCTCGCCCTCGGGAAGATTGCCCCACTTGCCTTGCTCATGATAGCGACCATGACAAGGGACCCATTTCCAATCCGGGTGGAACGTCGCCGTCACGTCGCTGCCTTTAGCAGAGGTCACATGAATGGTCTGCGCGTTATGCACGAGATCGTAGACCTGGTTCGTCAACCGGAAGACCTCATTGTAGTCGGCGCACATCCCCTCGGTCATCAGCGTCTCATCGATACCGATCATGTGACCGTGGCGCACCTTCAATTCCTTCACCAGGAAAGGCAGCAGCGGGATGCGGAAGGCAATCTCGCCCGGCTGCGCGGTCGCAATATAGTAAGTCACGGTCGGTCGGGCGTGGATAAGATCCTCGCGCAGGACAGTAGAGAAGGCTGTCAACGGGCGCTCTCCGTAGTGTTCGAGGAAGCGCACGGTGACATCGGCGTGCAGGGCGAGTGCGACATTCGCAACCTCGCGGGCGATGTTTTCGCGATAATAATCGGTCAAGATAAAGACACGATCCTGGGCGGTCACCCCCATACAGCGGATGGCATTCTCGGCCCCGAGCTGGACCCGTTCCGCGAAACTGAGGGACTGAATATCCAGATCAGAACGATCGGCAATAGAACTCCGTGTTGTTGCTGACATAAGAAAAGCTCCTTTATAAACATAGGTAATATAGCGGCGTATCAGATTGGCTTACTAGAAAAGTCCCTCTGCAACATGCGCCACAACACAGAACTTGTTGAAAACAGTGAGCACAGTGATATTTTAATATACGCTCTGGTGGGTTGATGGTAACATAGAGGCGCACTCTCTATACTTTTGGCATCCCTTTGGCTGACAAAACAATACAGAAGAGATTGTGCCTGGCTGTAGTCAGAGCGTGTAGCCACGATGCACACTTATGATTATACAATAGCTATTGAGGACCCCTCATGTAGTAGGGATGGGGCTTGCCCCCATCCGGCTCAGCAAGCGCAATCATGCAATGGAGCAGCGTTCTCGGAGAACCGGATGGGGGCAAGCCCCATCCCTACTCAAGAGTCACAGTACTCAAACCATAAGAAGGGACATTCATATGACAAGCTCACACCTGTATCACGCTATTCACGCCCAGCCGGCGGCGCTGCGCGAGCTCCTGGCCGACCGGGCGGGCACGGAGCAGATCGCGAAGAAGCTGGCGGGGGCGCGGCGGATTCTGCTGGCGGGCATAGGCACCAGTTTTCACGCGGCAGTCGTTGGCGAATATCTGCTGCGCCGCGCGGGGGCCGATGCCTGGGCGGTGCGCTCGTTCGAATTTGTGACCTACCCCCAGGCGCTACAAACAGGAGACGCCGTTATCGTCATTAGCCACAGAGGCAGCAAATTGCATGGCATCAAGGCTGTAGAACAGGCCACCGGCGCGCGCGTCTTCACGGCGGGCATTACGGGGAAGGGCACAAAGATGCAGGGGGCCGACGCCACCCTGGAAACGGTCGAGCAAGAGCTATCGTCAACGCACTCCATCAGCTATACGGGAGCGCTCACACGCCTGGCACAGATCGCGGTGCACCTGGCAAAGCTGCACGAACGGGCGGAGCAGGCACTGCGCCTGGAGCAGGGGCTCGCCTCGATACCAACGCTGATGGAGAACATGCTGGCGCGCGAAGACGAGGTACGACAGGTAGCTCAAGAGGCGGCGCAGCGGCGCATCTACTTCGTGGGAGCAGGTCCCAACGCCGCCAGTGCCAGCGAGGGAGCACTCAAAGCAAAAGAGGCGGCCTACGTAACGGCGGAGGGCTTCGAGCTAGAGCAGGCCATACATGGGCCGCTGGTCGCCTTCGAAGAACGGGATCTGCTGATCCCCATCAGCGTCAGGGGCGCGGCGCAACAACGCGTGAGCGATTTGCTACGGGCGCTCAGCGAGATCGGACCTCGCGTCTGGCTGCTCGGCACGGTGCCTGACACCGGGACAGGAGAACTCTTTCAGCGCGCGGGCTGGTCGCGTTTCGCCCTGGCGGACGCAGCGGATATAGTGGAGGAACTTACGCCACTGCTTGCCGCGGTGCCGGTACAGCTCCTCGCCGACTTCCTGGCGACGGCGCGGGGAACCGATGCCGATAGTTTCCGCCGGGACCAGGACGCATATCGGCGAGCTGGCGAGAGGATTCATCTCTAGCACGGCGCCACAGGAAAATCCGGGTGTGGAGAGATAGCGAGCCGGCTAGTTTTTCTTACTCTCGGAGTAGTGACCATTCTGTTGTGAGCGCGAGTGATGGTTCTGGCGCGGTTTCTCCTCCTCGCCCTCCTTCTCAGGAGAAGAGAGAGCAGGGGAAGCAGGCTGCAAAGGCACCCAGGTATTCATCACCTTCGCGTCCACCTTCCTGCGTCTGTAAAAGCGGCGGCTCATCTCAAGTACAGCCCACGCGAGAATGAGAGCTGCGACAAAAAACCCAACATACGTGATGATGATTGGATTCATAAAAAATAGTATCCTTTTCACTCGCTTACATACACCCGGTTGGTGTTCCCATTGTAGTCTTCAAGCGAAAAAGCGTCAAGAGAGCAGGCTGGTCAGAACGGAAATGCAGGGGTAAACAAGAGGTGCCGTGGATCTCTACGGCACCTCTTCTTCATCTTCTTATCGGCACTCACAGCATCGTGATCGTCCCATTGGCATTGACGCTGATCTTCACCGGCGCAATAGCGGTGGGCGCCGGTCCCTGAATGACGCTGCCATTGGTGGGATTGAATATGGCCCCATGAGCCGGGCAGACAATCGTCTTCGTGGCAGGCTCATAGTTCACGTACACGCCTTCGTGGGTACAGGCGCGATCATAGGCCGCGAAATTGCCATTCGGCAGGCGAATGAGCAAATCCTTGTTATTGTTAAACGTCACCGACGAATTGACGGCCATTGTCGTTTTCGCAATGACGGCCTGATTCGCAGCCCCCCCCTGCGGCTGTTTTTGCTGTGGAGCGTTCCCCTGCTTAGTAGCAGCCGTGTTTGCAGCGGGCTGCTTGTTTGTTGCCGCAGTGCCGGTTCCCATATGGATGAGATTCATCTTGACGCCGACCAGCGCGCCAGCCGCCACCACGCCACCGGTAGCAAGCAGGGCGACCACCTTACGGCGACCCATCATCTTTTTCTGCGAACGCCTGGCGGGCGGACGGGCATATGTACCGGCGACAGGCTGCGACCATGACGGCGACGCAGCATTCCAGGGGTCCGCCTCCAGACCTTGCAGGACCATAGGTTCTGGGGAGGCAGGTGGGGCGGGTCGCCAGCTTTCTTCTTTTCGCTGCTCAAAGGCAGCGGACGCAGGGATAGGCGGCTCCATGCGAGGAGCGGGTGCCACAGGCATGATCGGCTCAGATGGCGGCACGAGCGTAGGAGGAGCCGACGAGCGAATGGCAGGTATCTCTGGTGGTTCGACCGGCCAGCGAGTAGACGCATCCGGCATAGCAATATTGGGCGGCAGGAACTGCTGTGCATCTGTGTTGTGATCGGCACGCGGGGCAGGTGGATTTACGCTTGCAAGCTTGCCCGTGACGATAGGCGGCATGAACTGCCAGCTCCCTGTGGAATAGCCAGTAGTGGGCATCTCTTGCGCCCCATCAGCGGTGGTAAGGGGAGATGTCTGCGGCATCTTTTCAACGCGGCGCATCTTCTCACTCACGCCGGCGGAGACCTGCGCAAATGCCTCGGTGAGTTCGCTCACGGACTGGAAGCGGCGAGCAGGATTCCGGTCAAGTGCTTGATTCACAACCGAAGCCAGGGCGACAGGAATATCGGGACAGAGCCCTCGCAGCGACGGAGCCGTTTGCTCCACGTGCATCTTCGCCACATCCACCGGATTCGCTCCCGTGAACGGTGGTTTGCCGCTCAGAAGCTCGAACAAAATCACGCCCAGGGCATAAATATCTGAGCGCTTATCGATTGACTGGCCCTGTACCACCTCCGGCGCAATATACTCGGGGGCGACCAGAAATGTATCGGCGATGCTGAGCAGGTGTCCATATGGCTTGTTGTTCGCCTCGATCCCACGCATCTGCAAAATATGCATCAGCCCAAAACCCGCGACCAGCATCTTCCGCTCGGAGTTCAGCACGATATTCGCAGGTTTCAGCGTGCCATGGATAACCCCCCTGCGATGGGCGTACTCTAACCCCGGCGTCACCTGTTCCAGCACGTCCAGCACCTCCAGGTGATCGCAGCGCCCCTGGCGCTTCAAAATGTCTGCCAGCGAGCCATTCGTCATATAAGGAGTCACCAGATAAGGATACCCCTGGTGCTCGCCATATTCATGTATAGGCAAAAGCCGTGCATGTTGTAGGGCGATCAGCGCTCCGGCCTCTTTGCGAAAACGCAGCATGAAGCGTTGACGGGCCTCATATGAAAAGCGCTCGGGGATGATAAAGAGCGTCAAGGCGCCATCCATACCCGTTGATACATTTTGCGCCAGGTACACAGCGCTCAGACGCCCGTGCCCCATCAGGCGCTCCACACGATAGTTTCCTAAGATCTGTCCTACAATTCGATCTACTGACAATGTTTGCATACAACATCTCTCTTCCTAAAGGTGATTACAAATGGTACTTCCCGATCTTCCGTCTGGTACACAGAAGCATTCTCTGTTCAGGGGCCTTATGAAGAGCCGCTGCAGGCGCTGGCAGAGATACGAACATACAACCAAAGGCATGCCATTTTTCTCCCCGTCTCAAGAAACTTATATATATAAGCACGCATGAAGCGTGGGTGTTTTTGCTACACTTTCTGCTTACGTCAGAGTTTACCTGTTGCACCACTATGCGTCAACGTGATGGGCTCACGAGTAGGACTTTTAGTAAAGGGGTAGTGGAGATCTGCCTTCCTGATGCCCCAGCGGTCGGGAGTGGGAGCGGGGAGAGAACCCGACCGCTACGTTGAGGATATATAGAGGATAAGTAGGGGGTGTGGGAGAGCTATTCAGTTTTGAACCTTTGTTCTACATGCGTATACTACCATAGCCCCTAAAAACTGTCAAGAGGATTTAGAACAAATTATCTAGTTATTTTTAGCAGGGGCGAGAAGTTCGTATAAGCATGGAGCGGCGGAATGACGCGGGTTCCCATGGGTGGTACAATGGGCATCGGAAACGATGCTTTCATATGCCAATGAAGACCGGGGCCTGCTTGTGCGGGCCTCCTCATGAGTAGATAGATTGGAGTAGCACTTTTTATGGCAGAGGTTCGACCATTACGAGCATTACGTTATGCTGCAGATAAAGTAGGCGATCTGGCACAAGTAATCACGCCTCCATATGATGTGATCAGTCCGACGGCCCAGGCGAAGTATTACGAGCGCAGTCCGTACAATATTATCCGCCTCGAGTTGGGCAAAGAGGAGCCGACCGACAACACGCTCGACAATGTATACACGCGGGCGGCGGCGGCGCTGGCGGAGTGGCGTTTGCAGGGTATTTTACAGCAGGACGCGGTTCCGGGCTACTATCTCTACCAGCAGAAGTTTACCTACGGCGGGCAGCACTTTACGCGCACCAGCCTGTTGGCGCGCGTGCGCCTGGAGGCGTGGAGTTCGCGCGTCATCCTGCCACACGAGAACACGCTGGCGAAGGCAAAGGACGATCGCCTGAAGCTCTACCGGGCATGCTCGACCAATCTCAGCCCGATCATGAGCCTCTACGACGATCCTCAGAGACGCATACGCCGCTTGCTGAACAGCTACGCCGAAAACGCCGCCATACAGATCATCGACGAGGTAGGAGAGGAGCATCGCCTGCAGCCAATCACAGATGCACAGCAGGTCGCGCTGATCCAGGATTTCTTCGCGCAGCGCCAGCTCTACATCGCCGACGGGCATCACCGTTACGAGACGGCGCTTGCCTATCGGGCGGAGATACAGGAACAGCGCGGAACGCTCCATCCCGAAGACGCGGTAAACTTTACCTTGATGGCGCTGATCGATATCGACGATCCAGGCATGCTGGTTCTTCCCACCCATCGCCTGCTCTTCGGCCTCGGCCAGCAAGTGCTTGCGGGGCTCACGCTGCAGCGGCTCGCGCAGCATTTCAGCGTCCGGGCGCTAGAGGGCGCGGATACGAGCGGGGCGATACAGGATCAACTGGCACAGGCGGGACAACAGGGAACGGCGCTGATCGTGAAGGCAGGCTGGCAGACGTTGCTCCTACAACTCAACGAGCAGGGTCGACAGCGCATGGAACAGAGCGGGCATACGCCGGCCTGGAACGTCCTGGACGTCGCTATCGCCCAGAAACTGATCCTGGAGGACGTGCTGGGTCTGCGCGCGGAGGATATGACGGCGGGGACACATGTGCGCTACACTCACGATAGCCAGCAGGCGCTGCAGACGGTACAGAGTGGGGAGGCGCAGGCAGCGATCTTTCTGAATAGCACACCATTGCGCCAGGTCTGTGACGTTGCGCAGGCCGATGATCGCATGCCACAGAAGTCGACCTATCTCTATCCCAAGCTCATAACTGGACTAGTAATGAACCCCCTGTGGTGAAGGAGCTCACATGATTATTATCGTCGGCGCGGGCCTGGCTGGACTAACATGTGCAAAGCAGCTCAGCGAAGCGGGACAGCAGGTCCTGGTATTGGAGGCAGCGGACCAGATTGGCGGACGCGTGCGCACGGACTACCACGAAGATGGCTATCGCCTTGATCGTGGCTTTCAGGTCTTGTTTACCGCCTACCCGGCGGCTACGCGCCACCTCAACTACGAGGCGCTCAAGCAGCGCAGATTCGATCCAGGAGCGCTCCTGGTTAAAAACGGGAAGCGCTACGAGATCGCTGACCCGTTGCGCGAGCCACAAAACGCACTTACGAGCCTGCTCAATCCGCTGGTCCCGACGATTGATAGGCTCCGCTTGCTCGGACTGAACAGGCAGCTCGCGCGCCTCTCCACCGGAGACATCTTCGCAGGCAAGCCGGAGGAAGGCGACGAGACGACCGAGGCATACCTGCGTCGCCAGGGCTTCTCACAGAAGTTCATCGACAACTTCGTGCGTCCCTTCTATGGAGGCATCTTCCTTGATCGCTCGCTACAGACGAGTGCGCGTATGTTCCAGTTCACCTTCAAAATGCTGGCAACTGGCGATATCATCCTGCCGGCTGAAGGGATACAGCGCATCCCCGAACAGCTCGCCCAGGCGCTCCCCAGAGGCACGGTACGCACCAATGCGCGCGTCAGCGAACTGCTAATCGACAGCGAACAGGTGCGCGGCGTACAGTTGGCGAGCGGCGAACGGATTGAGGCCGAACGCGTCGTCGTCGCCACATCCAGCCCGGTCGCCGAGCGTCTCTTAAAAGAGACTCTACCGGCGAAGCCGATGAGCGTCACCTGTCTGTATTTCGCGGGCGACGAGCGCCTATATAAAGAGCGGAAGATTCTGTTGAATGCGGAACCGGACGCCTACGTGAATAACGCCGTCCTGCTCACCAACATTGCGCCGACCTACGCCCCCCCGCGCAAGCATCTGCTCTCCGTCACCGTATTGGGAGATCCGGAGGGTGACGATGAGCTAATCGCCGAGCGCTGCCGGGCAGAGCTGGCGCACTGGTTCCCCGAGCATAATCTGTTGCGCTGGCAACTGCTCGCCGTCTATCGTATCCCCTTCGCGCAGTTCGCGCAGCCGGCGGGGATTTTCGACGAACTACCAGATAACCGCACCGGCATCGAGGACTTATACCTCGCCGGAGAATACACCCGGTCGAGCAGCATCCAGGGGGCCATGCACAGTGGAGAACACGCGGCCAGGGAGATACTGAAAACGGCGCTACGCATGCCCAGTCGCTAACGAGCAACGTGAGTTATCCTGTACCTCTTCTGAAAACCCATTTTCAGAAGAGGTACAGGATAACTCACGAGAAGTGAGTCAGTCGTTTGTAAAAAGGTCGAGCGGCATGGCGTCGAGGTTGCCGGAGCCGAGCGACTCCACCATCATGCGCAAGGGTCCCTGCTCGATAGAGATGCGCATCATCGCGCGTGGAAAAGCCTGCTCCGTGACCGGAATCTGTGAATCCGAGCGCAGGGCGGCTGCTACCGCGCCAACGAGAGAGGTATCCGCATCGCGTCCTGCAAAGCGGAAAAGAGCTCCCTGCCGACGCAGGCGCGCTTCATAGAGCGAGCGCCAGTGGTCATCCACGAGATCATTGAGCGCCTCGGTGATCAGCGCCTCTAGCATCAAGCGCTGATCCTCCTCTTTCTGCTTCGTCTTGCGCCCTCCCCGCGCGCGGGGACGCTTTCCCGGAGGAGACGACTCAAAGATATTGTAGGCCGTCCAGTAGCGCGTCATATAGGGTTCGATGCGGTCGGTGGGCTCGAAGATCCAGGAGAGGAACTCGGGCATCCGGTACACCTCCTCGCCGCGCTTCGCCAGGGCCAGCGTCTCA
Source organism: Ktedonobacteraceae bacterium (assembly GCA_034438015.1). GTDB lineage: Bacteria > Chloroflexota > Ktedonobacteria > Ktedonobacterales > Ktedonobacteraceae > JACDAE01. Next base: position 26,004 of record DAOTTD010000163.1, read on the forward strand.
TCATCAAGCGCGCGCTGCTCCAGGATCGTCAGCGCGGATGGGTCGTCTGATTTCTCGATCGATTCAATGAGAGGGCGCCAGATCGAGTACGCGATCGGCAGCTTGTGACGAGTGCGTTTGCTGATGGCGCGCGCCTCCGCAATCAGGGAGCGTCCGTAGGCGAAGGAGACCGCGAAACTGCCGAAGCCCTGTTCGTCCAGGTCGTTCACCAGATCATTCCAGCGCTGCATATCTAATTCGTCGATGCCGTAGCAATCCTTGACGCCCCATTCATCCTGGAACAGGACATTGACGCCCTTCAGCAGACCATCGGGACGTTTCCAGGAAAGCATGATCAACTGGGCGCCCGACCCATCGATAAAACTGACACGGGCCTCGTGTGGCGGCAACTGCTGCAGGCGCACCTCGGCCATCGCCGCATCCTCTACACCCGGCATCGACTGCATCGTCAGGCGACCGAGCGCGGCACGAGCATGTTGCTTCAGCGAGCGGTTGGAGTTGTTCGCGATCAGGTAATTCAACGCCGGGATCGTCTGCTGGGCTGCGATGGGACCCAGTTGTTCAAGTGCATCGACGACCGCAGTAACAACCTTGCTCGACTGGTTTTCTAGCAGAGGGACAAGCAGATTTGCCGCGCGCGGATCATTGCTGCTCCCCAACCAGGCGACGAACGCCAGGCGACGCTCCAGGGGCATAGAGACGACATCTTCGAGCACAGATTCCGCACCCATCTCGCTCTGGCCCACCATTTCGAGCAGGCGGATCTGCATCTGCTGCATGGCGGTAACGGGATCGTTCAGATACTCGACGATGCCATCATCGGCCATTTCCGAACCCAGTTCCTTGAGAATAGGCGAGAGGGAGAGCTTTGCGACATCGCTCACCGTTGGGTCAGTCACAAAATCTTCCAGTTCTTCTAGATCGAACTCGGTCGCCAGATCGGAGAGAATCAGCACCGCAGCCGCGTGGGCTGAAGGATCAGTGCTGCGCAGCAGATGCAGCACCTTCTCGCGCGCGCCGTCGGTCCATTCCTCGTCCAGGCGATCAAAATAGTGCGAGAGCGTATCAGGTTCAATATCGTCGCGACGGCTAATAGCAAGCAAGATACTATCAACGCTATCCTGTGGAGGTCCTTTGCGTCCTCGTGGCATCAATTTTCTCCTTCATAGCGGTAGGAGTAGTTCAGGCAACCCACACGGGCACATACCAATGGACGCAATTGTACCACGTTGATACGCGCGCGTCGAGATGATGCGTCCGCAATTTCTAGTTTCTTTTTCTGGTGCTCATGAACGATCCACAATATCCTGGTGGGGTATCTGTTCAGGACCCTTTTTCCTGACTCATCAGCGCCAAAGGCGCTTCACAAGCGTATTGGTGTGAGTGGCGGGGTTTGCGGCCCCGGGCCGCAAACCCCGCCACTCACACCAATACAAGCGAGCCGCCGCAGGCGGCGAGGGGACCTGAAGAGATACCTGGTGGGAAAACCTTGATCGTTTGACCTATGTTGCCGTGACTGCTATTTCTACTTCTTGCGTTTTCGAAAGGACTGTCGCGCTTATCGATCCCCTTGCTCAGCTTGCTTTAGCAGAGCAGGCAGAGTATAGTGTGAAAAAATGTACCTACCACAGAGAAACAAGGACTACACCATATGGCAACCATATCGAAGAATACTCACATGAGCCCTGAACCAGAAGAAGCACTCAGACACAATGAGCACTTCGTCCAGTTCTACGAGACAGATGCATTTCTCCTGGACTCGTTGAGTGCATTCATTGATACTGGTCTATGCAAGGGTGATACCTGCATCGTTCTGGCAACAGAGGCCCACCGAGAGGGTCTTGAGGAACGATTGAAAGCAAATGGAGTGGATCTTATCGCTCTTCGCACACAGGGCACCTACATCGCGCTTGATGCAGGCGAGACACTGTCACAATTTATGGTGGATGGCAAACCTGTGCCAGAGCGCTTTGCCGAGGTCGTGGGAGGCATGATCACACGAGCGGCGAAAGGCCAACGCCCTGTACGTATCTTTAGGGAACTGGTGGCGGTGCTGTTTATGGAAGGGAACCAGGCGGCCGCTATTCGCCTGGAAGAACTCTGGAACGATCTGCGCATTACAACGCAGCCCTTTTCGCTCTTCTGCGCCTATGCCATGCACAGCTTTGCCAGGGAAGGGGACGCGGTGCTGTTTACCAGGATCTGTCAGCAGCACTCCCGTGTTCTCCCTGATGAGAACTACACACTCCTCCCCACTTCGCAGGAGCGTCTGCATGCCATTGCCCAGTTACAGCAGAAGGCTGCCTCCCTGCAAGTCGAGATCGCGGAACGCAAGGCAGCGGAGGAGCGTCTGCGGATGTCAGAAATCCGCTATCGCCGTCTCTTTGAAGCATCCAAAGACGGAATCCTTATGGTTGATCCTCGCACATACTGCATTATAGATGCCAATCCCTCCATAACGGAATTGCTGGGCTACACGCGAGAACAACTGCTGGGTCAGGAACTCTGGCATATCGGGCTGTTTGCTGACCGGGAAAGCATGTTTTCGGCCTTACAGGAGCTGCGGGAGCACCAGGAACTCCGCTACGAGATGAGGTCGCTGCATACGAAGGGTGGGCAGCTTCGCTCCTTCGAAGTGGTGTGCGTCCTTTACCAGGCCGATGGTCACAAGGTGATCCAATGGAACCTGCGCGACATCACCGACCGCTTACGGGCAGAAGAGGTACAGCTTCACCTGGCGGCTCTTGTCTCCTCCTCTGATGATGCCATCATAAGCAAAGACCTGAATGGTATCATCACCAGTTGGAACGCCGGGGCAGAGCGCATCTATGGCTATAACGCTCAAGAAATAGTAGGGCAGCCCATCACCTTACTCTTCGCACCAGATCACCAGGATGAATTTCGGCAGATCATGGAGCGCATTCGCCGAGGAGAGCGCGTCGATCACTACGAGACGGTGCGTATACGCAAGGATGGCACTCGCCGGGTCGTCTCAGTCACCGTTTCTCCGATTAAGGATAGCGCAGGCACAATTACCGGGGCGTCTGCAATCGCACGTGACATCACCGAGCACAAACAGCTAGAAGCCAAATTTCGGCGGCTGTTTGAATCCAACCTCATCGGTGTCTTTGTCTCAGATTTTGCGGGTACCTTTTTGGATGCTAATGATGCCTTTCTGCATTTACTGGGCTATACACGCTCAGAATTGCAGGCGGGAGCCATGCAACGGGATGCCCTGACCCCCCCCAAGTTTCATTTCCTGAGTCAGGATGCAGTGAAGGCGCTGCAAGCAACAGGTGCATCGGGCACCTATGAAAAAGAGTATCTGCATAAAAGTGGGAAACCCATACCGGTCCTGGTGGCTGTGACACGTATTGACGACACCGAGACCTGCATCGGCTTTGTACTCGACATCAGTGAGCGCAAAGAACTGGACAAACGCAAAGATGAATTTATCAGTATAGCCAGTCATGAACTCAAAACGCCCGTAACCAGTCTCAAAGGCTTTCTCAGCCTCTTACAACGGCGTTTGACCATCCTGGGAGATGAAAAAGACCTTCATTACCTCGCACGTATGGATAGGCAGGTCAATAAGTTAACCAAACTTATTAACGATCTGCTCGATCTCTCGAAGATGCAGACCGGACAACTGCCCTACCGAGAAGAACGCTTTGCACTGGACGCACTGGTGCAAGAAATCGTGGAAAATGTTCAGGAAACGACCCAGACGCATCACCTGCAGCTTGAAGGACAAACGCGGGCGGAGGTACTCGGGGATCAGGATCGCATCGGGCAAGTGCTCATTAACCTGCTGAACAACGCGATCAAGTATTCTCCTCAAGCCAATAGGGTGCTCATCCGTGTCGCAAAAGACCAGAACCGGGTCCACATGAGCGTGCAAGACTTTGGGATTGGCATTGCCAGAGAACATCAAGACAAGATCCTTGAACGGTTCTACCAGATCACTGATCCCGCAGGAAAAACCTATCCTGGGCTGGGCATCGGTCTCTACATTTCCTGTGAGATAGTCAGGCGACACAGCGGACGCCTATGGGTGGAGAGCGAGAAAGGCAAAGGTGCAACGTTTCATGTGACTCTGCCGCTCGTAGAAGAGAGAAAATGAGCCTAGCACGCTTTGATGGTTCAACATCACAATGGCTTGCATCACGTTGAATAGCACCTTTGCCTGATCGAGACAACATGATCTGTCGGCTGGATGGCAAATGATCCTGGCCTGCTACGTCGCAACAGGCTTTGGGGCCGCTGGTCATGGCTGCCTCGTTGATGATTAGAATCTTCCCTCTCCACTATAAAGCCTGATCGGACGCACAAGGATGGATGCGGCAGGCGCCGTTATACCGCCCAGCGCCTCGGGCAACAGGGCAAGGCTACAGAGAAAGTCATCGTGCCCGTCAGCGGTATTGACATAAAAATTGAGTGTATCAGGAGCGGGCAGGCTGGAGCGGGCATTCTTCAATTGCAGCCAGCACTCCTCGAAGACGCCTTGCGTCGCGCGATCGGGCGCATAGAGCTTGAGGCGGCCACTATTGAGCAGGGAGAGCATTTGATAGGCAAGGTGTGATTTGCTGCTGCGCGAGAAGGTAAACGGCACAACCCGCTCGTCTCCCAGGGCGGTGCGCAGGAGGGAGGCGAGACCGGCTCCCAGGCCCGTGGCATCGATCACGAGCGAGCGAACGCGCCAGCGCTCCATCAGCGCAAGCGTCATAGTGTACTGCTGCAGGTGAGGCAGTCCCGTCCACCATTCGTGATGGACGACCTCGATAACAGGCAGGTTGAGCTCGTTATAGCGCACCTGCCCAATCGTCATCACGGTACTGTCGCGGCTGTGCGAGGTCCTGCCCTTCTGCATTGTAGGCGAGGGCCGGTCTTCGCCCGCGACATCCATAGCGGCGATGTAGCAGCCCATATCCTCCGCCTCCTCCTGCCAGGGGTGCGTTCCCTGCAAAAGCGTGCGCTGCAGCTTATTCAGGAAGTAGCCCGCGCCGCTGATGGGTCGCAGAAAATACTGCGTTTGAATGGCGAGATGCTGCTCACCGAGCCGGGCGATCTCATGCTCCACAAAGGCGCGATACGCGGGATTGATGGCCGCGAGGGCGCGCCAGTCGTACTCGAAATGCTGCCGCTCGCCTGTCCGCAGGGCCAGTTCCTGGTTCACGGCGCTCTGTTGGGCGAGCAGCGTGCTATCGGACCACGCCGTCCCGTAGAGGACCGTCGTTGCGTTCGTCGTCGAGGCCATCGGGCGGAAGTCGCGATCGAACTTCTCGCACTCCACATCCTGGGCCTCGTCGATCTCCAGTAGAAGATCAGCCGTCGCGCCAACAACATTGCTCTCGGGTCCGGCAGAAAAAAACATAATGCGCGGACCGGCATGGTTGCGCAGCAGCACAGGGTCGGCGGAGGGAGCAAGGCCGATAATATGGCCCTGGCTCTGCCATACGCGACTGCGCGTGTAAGGCGTATCGAGCAGCGAGAGCAGGCGCAGGCTGCTATTGGTGATCTGCGGATGGAAGGTCGGCGCGGCCTTGACGATCGTTCCCTGGGGCATGCAGGTCAGGAGGAAGGCTTCGAGCACTGCCGAGAGCTGGTTCTTGCCGGACTGGCGCGCCAGCATGACTGTGAAGATACGCCCCTGCCCTTTGAGGATCGATGCCAGAATGGCCTCGGCGATCTCGGACTGATAGGGGTAGAGCGGCTTGCCCAGTATCTGGCGGGCGAAGCGCGTGATGGAGGAGGGTTGATAAGTCATATACATCTTTGAGGTGGTGAATAAGAAGGGACAAAAGAAACGTAGTATTGCGTCGCTACAGCTATCCCGTACGACAATGCTGAAAGTGTAGCATGGAGGATGTGCAAAAGCAAATAAGCTTTGTTTAATTGAAGGAAGTCCGAGATGGTTCTAAAATAGAGAGAAAGATCACTAACTAAAAGTGATCTTTCTCCTGGTTACATCATCTCCTTCCCAGTATACTGACAAATACTGACTGAATAAGTAAAGCAATTTGTAGCATAGACTTTAGCACCTCAAATCAACATTTATTGGATTGCCTGAGGAGACGTGATGACTACAAATACCGATGAAAACAATAGAAGATTTTACTTTCGTGCAACATTTAAAAACTACCTGGCTGGATTTACCAATACATGCGTGCTCTTCCCTACAATAGCCGCGCTGTCGACAATATTCTTCTACTTCCTTTTGCCCCATACTCTCTGCGCATCAGATCCAGCCTGCACATCCAGCGTCACCTGGACCAGTCTCACTCTCGGTATACTCTTTGCGTTCGTCTCCATGACCGTCATAGCTCTCTTCAGATACTCGGCTGCAACCCCTGAAAGAGGAAACGTACAGAGCTATAGTCTCATCGAAAACCGCCTGCAAGAGTTGGATGCTCGTATTGAGCTCTTGCAAACGCTGGAGCAAGGCGACATATCCCAAAAACATATGCTCACATGTGGGCTAAAAGCAGCTAAGAACATCCGCCACCTCGTCGACGAAATACTTGCCTCACACGATTGTGGCTATCAATGGATTTCAGGCACAGGCTATGCTCGCCTTCTACGACTGACTTATCAGATCGAGGAAACAATCATCGAGTCAGAAGCACCCTCGATGCTCTTGCAGGACGCAATGCACGATCAAGATGCGCTTGAGGGCTCAAGCATCCATAATAGCAAAAAACTCGGCGGTGAACTGGCACAAGCCATCAAAGATCTCGAAGCTGAAGAGTGTACACAAAATAAAGCAGCGCAGATACGAGCACGCGCAACCATTCGCCATACCAGGCACGTCATCAACGATTTTCGCATCAATCGACTGTTTGAACTCGTCCAGCAGCGCAGCAACCTCGTATTGGCGATAGTAGTCACCGGAGTCATTACGTACCTCCTTGTGTGCCTTGCATTATTGAGTTCAAATGCTTCCCTGACTGATACCCTGCAAGCGGGGACCGCCTACTTTATCGTCGGAGCTGCCGCAGGCCTGTTTGGAAGACTTTACAGTGCTTCAAATGCTGACAGAGCTATTAATGACTATGGACTCTCCATCGCACGCATCAATGCAGCGACTCATCTTTCAGGTATAGCAGGCGTCGGTGGCGTCTTCGTGACCATAGCACTGCTGACCATAGCCAATACAAAGATTGGGAACACTTCGCTGGTCTTTACCTTTGGCCTGCCAAACCTGCTCGTTGCCGCTACCTTCGGCCTCACACCAAATCTCCTGATCAAAAACCTGCAAAAACAGGCCGAAAAGTCCATTTCCGATCTGGAAAGTACAAAGACATCTCAGGTGGGCAAGAGTAGCGATAATTAAGATCCGCTCACCGACGTCGTATCAGCGGTGAACAGGATATCGAGCGAGACGGACTGCTTGCGCGCCTGATCGTCTACGATCAGGCGATGATGGCCGGGACGCAGGGACGGTTTCTCCGGCAGCGTCACGGTCACGGTAAACTGGCCGCGCGCGTCGGCCTGCAACGTGCGGGGCGAACAAAGCTGATTATTATCATACATGAAGGTCACGCGGCCCTGGGGGCTGAAGCCCTGCCCGCTGAGTTGTACAGGGGTACTGGTCAACAATGCGGTCGTGTTCAGCAGGGTGATCTTCAGGCCAGTCGGCGAGATGGCCGTGGAAGAGTCGCACTGCGCCGCGCCCGCAGAAACGGGTGCGCCCACACATTGCGCCGCTGAAGCAGTAGAGCCCACGGTAGCGGAATGACCGAAGCTCACAATGCCCAGGCTGATCGTCGTAACGAACAGCAGCACACACGTGATCGTCACCAGCAGAGCGGTACCGGCCAGCCAGAGCAGCAGTTCCAGGCGTCCCGGATAGAGCAGCCACCAGCGTACACGGTCCAGCGGGTGCAGTGCGAAAGATGGTCTGTACTCCTGACGTTTCCCCCGCAGTCTGACATCGACGGTGACTAGCAGGCGGCTGGCGCCAGAACAGAGCGCCGGACTGGACTCCAGCGGGGCAACGATGTTGGAGAGTAACGTATCGGCCTCAATCACATCATCGATATCGGGCGGGGCAACGTAATGCTCATCGCGTAGCCTCCGCGATTGGTTGGACACGGCGGGCGGCGGGTTCGTAGTCAGGTTAGCAATATCCGGCGACCGGGGCAGGAGGCCATAGTAGTCATGCTGCGGCCAGCCCCTACGAACGGCAGGGCGCGCAGGGAGCATCTCGTCCCGCTGCCGTCGGCGCGTGGGCGGCAACGTATCCAGCTCATCGATCGACGGGGGCCGCTGCGCGGGCGGCGAATCATCGGCGGCCACGAGGGAGAGCGAAGACAGGCTACTCTCCGCCCGGTAGTCGGGCGACTCATGCTGCCACATTGTCCGCTGCGGCACAGTAGGCGCACGCGTCACATCCTCCTCCCCATCAATCCAGACGGGAAAGCCTATGGGTCCGGCAGAAGGCGAGAGATGTTCCTGTTCAGGCTCGGCACTGATGAGCCACCTATCAGTCTGCATAATTCGTTACCCTTTTAAAACGAAAAGGCCAGAACACTTCCTGCGAAATTTTCCACTCCAGCAGGTCTCCTGCCCTGGTGATCAGACCCTTTCAGCATAATCCAGGCCCTGTGCTGTACGACATCCGACGCGTGATACCCCGTCAGGTTGCTGCTCAATCCCTAAAAGGCGCATCTAGTGCAAATAAACGTATCGTTCAGCGGTTTTTGCTGTCCAGGAAAGACACCGCTATTGCTCAGGACAGGTGCAACTGTGGAAATATCCATAGCAGTTGGAAAAAATTTACAGGTAGAACACATGACAGAAGACTAAAAGTGGCGCATGCAGGAGCAAAAAGTAGGAAAATATATTCCGTTTGAGCACATAACAAACATACACATCTATATACCTCCCTATTGGCACGGATCTTGCAAATAGAAGAGTAGGGGGATAACTTTGAGCCTTTTTGCGGGCTCTAAGTAAGCAAGCGTGCTCTTCCGGAGAGAACGAGCCACCCCGGTTACCACTTGTGGAATGGGATTTGAGGTATAAGGAGAATTTATGGTAGCCATGAGAGAAGCGGCCAGAACGATTGACAACGCCGGTCTCTGCGAAAAACCAGAGACCTATCAAAGACAACCAACCGTTACTGGGCGGCGCACATGTATCACCAGAAAAAATAAGCAGGGAGCAGAAAAAGGCCAGAAAATTTTTACAAAAGATATAGTAGAACAATCATCTTATGTGGATGAGGAGGAGGAGGGTTTTATATACACGTTACAAAAAGGTCGTACAGCCTATCAGCGCCGAGGGAAAGGGCATGCGCAGGCACTGCGCGACGAAGAATACACGGAAGACGAAGAGGGCGGAAAGGCCAGAGAGAAAGAGGCGGAAAGCACGATCAAACAGTACCTCACTGAGGTCGGCTGTTATCCTCTATTGACGGCGGAACAGGAGATGGCGCTGGCCCAACGCGCGATCGACGGGGACTCGGAGGCTCAGCATCGCCTGGTGGAGGCGAATCTGCGCCTGGTCGTGAGCGTCGCCAGGCGCTACAGCACGCATAGCATAGCGCTGCTCGACCTCATCCAGGAAGGCAATCTCGGCCTACTGCGCGCGGCACAAAAGTTCGATCCGAGTCGGGGCTTTCGTTTCAGCACATACGCAACGTGGTGGATTCGCCAGGCAATGAGCAGAGCGGTGGCGGAGCATACGCGCACTATTCATGTGCCAGTGCACGTCGTAGAACTCATCTACAAAATGAAGCGCGCCACGCGCCAGCTCTACCAGGACCTGGGACGCGATCCCGAGCCCGAAGAGATCGCGCAGGCCGTTAACCTGTCGAAAGAGCGCGTCGTCGAGCTGCAAAGCATTGCAGAGATGCCGGTCTCGCTCGACGCTCCTATGGTCGGTGAAGAGCAATATCGCCTGGCCGATACTCTGGAGGATACGCGCGCGATGGCTCCTGCGGACGTGGTCGCCCACCAGGTACTACGCGACCAGATCACTTATGCGCTGCAATCGCTCAACCAGAGGGAGCGCACGATCATCGAGCTGCGCTACGGGCTGCACGACGGTTACTGTCACACGCTTGAAGAACTGAGCGAGCAGTTCAGGCTGACACGGGAACGCATCCGCCAGATCGAGGTGAAGGCGCTGCGAACACTACGCCAGCCGATCCAGTACCACCTCCTGCGAGACTATGTCTAGCGCGTTCGGCATGCTCGGTCGGTTCTGAGAGGAAGAGCAGAAAAGCTGCAACGACGTGTGGGTCATATTGGCTCCCTGCACAGCGTTGCAGTTCCGCGCATGCCTCGGCAACCGATAGTGGTTCGTTATACACGCGGCGACATGTCATTGCGTCGTAAGAGTCCACGACCGCGATAATACGCGCGCCAAGCGGAATCTGCTCACCAGACAGCCCGGCAGGGTAGCCTCCGCCGTCCCAGCGCTCGTGGTGTGCCACTACAACCGGAGCCAGACGCGCAAAGGGACCTCCGGTCAGGAGTAACATCTGTTGACCGATCTCGGGGTGACGGCGCATGAGGTGCCACTCCTGCTCGTCCAGGGGACCGCGCTTATTGAGAATAGCTCTGGGAATGCCCGCCTTCCCTATATCATGCAGCAAGGCGGCAAGACAGACCTGGAAGATCTCTTCTTCTGAAAGGCATAATTGATAAGCCAACCCCTCGGCGAACAGGACGGTGCGCTGTGCATGGGCATTGGTGCTGTGATCATAAGTAGCGAGTAGCGATTTCAGCAGCGCTTCATCTGTTGCAGACGCAACGTCTGGGAGAGCTCTCTTAAAAGTCGCGTTAAGCGAATGCATCTGCGCGAGCAACATATACTTTTTTAGTAGAACAATCTGTCTTTGACCGATGCTATCAAACACCGATAGAACGTTATTCTTAAGCATAGAGGTTTCTCCTTTACAGGCAAGCGACTAAGTAATCGCTCTACATATGCTATTACGCCAGGGATGATGCCAATGTTTCAGTTGTAGCCTGAATTAATAACGCGCTAAAGGGGAAAAAATAGGAGATGGCTTCTTGCTTAATTATGTACCGCCAGTTCCCATCGTCGATAAGAAGTGTACAGGGCGGTGCATGTGAACGCCCTTGCTGTATTTGTTGCCGTATTTATTAAGGAGCGTCCCGATACGTAGAGATCGTTTGTGTGAACACCATTGCACTGTTCACACTATATACGTACAGTATATACCAGGTTTCACATTTCTTCCACTCATCAGGAAACGGCATAAACAAAATTTCCTGATGGTGATGTTCTTCCCCTTGACTTTGCACATCTCTATCTCTATACTTATCGATAGCAACCGATCGGTAATGCCATCGCTATTCAGGCAAGCTCCGCTTCCTGCCACCTCATCGTTCTCCCCACGTGAACCACGCAACAGGAGAAAGGATCTCTATGCCCGAAATCGTTTCGATCAATCAGGCCGACCAGTTTGTCGGCGATCACACGGCGTATGCGTGCGGCTTCTTTGCTGTTATGATGTGCGCCTCGATGTCGCCTCCCGATCAGGCAGCCACAAAATCCCCCTCTCAGATCAGCAACGACGCTCTCGCCGCGTACGCCCGCTACAACGGAAGCAACAGCGCAAGTAACAGCGCCGGGATGTCGCTGCCCCAGCTCTACAGCCTGCTGCACGAGGTGGGATTGCACTACCAGGGAACCGTGCTGGACCTGGCGCATATCCGCGCGTGGCTGCTCTCAGGCTTTCCCGTCATTGTAGCTGTCGCGGAGACCTGCGTGCACGATCTCGACCTGGGAGACCGGGTGCCATACCCGTGGAATCCCTCCGGCAACCACGTTATCGTGCTGACCGGGCTCGATGGCGATAACGTCCTGGCGCGCGACTCCGCGAATATCGCGCCGCCAAATACGCTGCGCCCAGGTCCACGCCGCTACGATGCGCAGATGCTGGCCGCCGGTCTGGTATCGGCGACCGCGATCGTTCCGCCCTGGAGGGCGCGACCAGGCGGAGATATAGACCCCACGAAAGGAGTAGCCATGCCAGAACCCACAACCCATCTGCCCGAAGGCTGGAGCGACGATGGCAAGTCGCTCTACGCGCCGGACAAAAAATTTTCGGTCGTCCTGGGCTTTCGCGACCATGTGCTCACATTTCCCGGCGGCTGGGAGGCAGATAACTGGCCGATGGAGGCGGAACGCCACGTGAACCAGCTCGAGTACAGCAATCCGACCCTCGGCGCCGGTCAACAGCAGGTCTTCAGAAAATGTGTGCTGGAATACCTGCCAAAAGAGAACCGTATCGTACATATGTGGGTCGGACAGGAGATCATCGCGCTCCGCGGCAAAACGGAGGTGAGCGCCGATCTCTCCAGCCAGCTCACGACACTGCTACGGACCCTACAACCACTCAGTTCGGCCTGCGCCACAATTGAAAGCATTTTGAAGGAGGGAAAATAACATGCAAATCTCAAATACACAGATCATCGCACTCGGCGTCGCCCTGGCGCCTTTCCTGGTATCCCTGTCAACCCTATTGTATAAGTCGTGCCTGTCCCATCTGCCACAAAACAAACAGGACATGTTGATGTCAGTGGCCCGGACGGCGGTACAGGCGGCAGAGCAGATGGGCAGCGGGGCTACAGGACCGACCAGGAAGAAAATCGCCGAGGACGCCGCCAACGCCGCGCTCAAGTCGCTGGGACTCAATGTCGCACCGGCATTCGTCGACGCGACGATCGAGTCGCTGGTGTTCGCGATGAACCAGGCAAAAGGTCAGCAGGATGTAGTGCGTCCCTTGAATACAGACAGAATCAGCGGCTAACAGGAGACCTGCCATGCAAGACAATCTCGACCTGGACAACGTTCTCAGGGACGTGCAGATGATGGGTATCGATCCGAACATGCCCTTTTTCGAACTGAACCTGGCGGGAACGCAGGGCGTACCTTCACCCACAACCCTGGCCAGCGCGTCTCGACCGTCATCAGCAGGCAACGCGCCCACCTTCACGCTCCCAGATAGCGGCGTGCCACCACTCGCGGCGTACGACCTGACCGCACCCGGCATCGATCTGCACGCGCCATTCGCGGCAGATCCACAGTTGCCGGACCTGTCAGACTATGCCCATCCGTATGGACTCGCTATCCAACCCGCACTGCCAGAAGATTCAGCAGACCTTCTGGCAAGTGACCTGCCCGACCTGCAGCATCCCGACCTGACGCAACAGGTACACATGCAGGAGCGACCCGGTGATCTGGACGCCTCCGCCTTGCACATCATGCATCTGGAAGCGACCTACCAGCAGCTTAACGATAAAGCGTATCCCGAGGTGTTCATGGATCAGTCGGGCATAAACACCACGCGCACACGGCACCTGGACCTGCTTATGCGCGGCCTCGACGCGGAGGAGCCTTAGCCATGACGGAGACCTCTATCCGCATCGAAGGACATATCAAAGAAGGGCAGGCCCTGGATACGCAGGGACACGCCGTGCATGTCACCGTCATCCAGGGCGGCCAATCGAAAAACGGCTTCACCTACAACGAGGCCGTCCTCCAGGCGATCGCCCAACTCCTCGAAGGCGCGCAGGCTTACGTCGACCACGCCGCGAGCGACAACGACCCGCGCTCGGTCAGAGATATCGTCGGCTTCTATCACGATGCACGCTATGTACCGCCCGGAGCAGCATCCACCCATGGGCGTGTCGATGCCACGCTGCACATCATGGAGGGCGCCGACTGGCTCTGGTCGCTCATTCAAGAAGCATGTACGCTGGGCCATCCCGAGCTCATCGGCCTCTCGATCGACATCTTCGGACCATACCATCTGTACAAGTATCACGCACCTTCTAGAGATGTTTCATGTGAATGTATGGTGATTTTGACACCTGAATTGACACCTTATAGTGTGGAATGCTCCCCAAAAGTGCAGACCGGCAAGCATTTAACAGCTCACCAGTTCAAACACTTCTCTCCAGCAGAATACCAGAGCGGCCAGACTTTCTTTCCATTGTCAAACACTCCTGGCACGTTGGCAATCTCGCTCGTTCTGTTAGAGAATAAGATGTCATTTCCGCATGAGTTCACGTTGGCACCCAGGTTTTGGAGCAACAACCACTTCGTCAGCAGGTGCTTCGTTTGCCTGGCCTTGCCACTCACAACTCTATTTTTCGTCTCCGTAAACTACGGAATGTGGGAGTAATTAGTCACCGTAAGCAAATTCAATGCATGTATGTTATAGTGTTTCTCAGTTTATTCTCTATTTTCAGTAGATCTCACCTTACAAGAGAAGGCATTTCATGGCTGAGGATAAATCGTAGGAAGGTACGTGCAGCTCATGGATGAAAGAACCATCATAGCACACCTAGCAGAGGCTCTTGATGTTACAGCAAAACGCGAAGAGTATGACAGGCAAGGACATCTAATACGTTTAGACCTTTCTGACTTAAATATAACCCAAGTGCCGGTCGAACTGGGGCAGTTGAACAACCTGCAGCGGCTCTACCTGAACGGGAACCAGCTCACCCAGCTGCCGGTCGAACTGGGGCAGTTGAGCAACCTGCGGCTGCTCAGGCTGAGCAGGAACCAGCTCACCCAGCTGCCGATCCAGCTGGGACAATTGAGCAACCTGCGGCTGCTCTGGTTGGACGGGAACCAGCTCACCCAGCTGCCGGTCGAGCTGGGACAATTGAGCAACCTGCAGCAGCTTTACCTGCATGGGAACCAGCTCACCCAGCTGCCGGTCGAGCTGGGACAATTGAGCAATCTGCAGCTGCTCAAGCTAGACGGGAACCAGCTCACCCAGCTGCCGGCCGAGCTGGGACAATTGAGCAATCTGCAGCTGCTTTACCTGCATGGGAACCGGCTCACCCAGGTGCCGGTCGAACTGGGACAATTGAGCAATCTGCAGCAGCTCAGGCTAGACGGGAACCGGCTCACCCAGGTGCCGGTCGAACTGGGGCAGTTGAGCAACCTGCAGCGGCTCTACCTGAACGAGAATCCTGACCTTCTCACACCACCTCCCGAAATTGTAGCAAAAGGAATACAGGAGACTCTCACCTTTCTGCAAGCGTTACAACACGCAAGTGTGAAGCGGTATGAGACGAAACTGTTGCTCGTAGGTGAAGGAGGCACAGGGAAGTCCTCACTGCTACGAGCGCTGCATGGACAGGCATTTCAGGGGGATCTCGAGACAACGCACGGCATTGAGGTTAGTACGTTGCTGTTGCCCCATCCCTTTCTTTCCACACCATCGCTTGTGCTCAATACCTGGGATTTTGGCGGGCAGGAGATTTATCATGCGACGCATCAGTTCTTTCTCACCAAGCGTTCGCTGTATCTGGTTGTCTGGAATGCACGCACTGGCCCTGTACAGGGCCAGCTGGACTACTGGCTCGATACGATCCGTGTGCTTGCCCCTTCTGTCCCAATATTGCTCGTCGCTACTCATATTGATGAACGTACCCCCGATCTGAATGTACAGCAATATCGTACGGCCTATCCGCAGATTGTTGATGTTGTTTCTATCAGTAGCAGAACTGGGGAGGGACTGGAAACTGTCAAACAGAAGGTGGCACACTACGCTGCCCAGCTGCCTTTGATGGGCCAACCATGGCCAACCTCCTGGGTCGCCGTTGAGCAAGCGTTACTGGCTCGTCCTGAACATCATATTGATGACGAAACCTATCTTGAGCTGTGTCGACGCGAAGGTGTGCAAGCCGAGATCGCACAAGGGACTCTGGGCGGGTACTTACATGATCTGGGCAAGGTGCTCTATTTTCTGGATGATCCGATCCTGAGCAGCTTCGTGGTGCTCAAACCGAACTGGGTGACCAAAACGATCAGCCTGGTTCTTGAGGACCCTGGGACAAAAACGGCGAATGGTGTCCTGACACATGCTGATCTGGAGCGTATCTGGTCTGTTGATGAGGACGGACGCCCCTATGCGCGTTCACTCTATCCCATCTTTTTGCGCTTGATGGAGCGCTTCGACCTGAGCTATCAGATTGACCCTCTGGTTCCAGGCCAGTATCCCACCCAGAGCCTCATCCCACAATTGTTAGCCTACGATGAGCCCTTAGCCGTCCAGCAGATCTGGCCACCTGATCCCAATGCTCCAGGTCGGATGCACGTCGAAATGGTCTACCGCTTTGACTTTGTGCCGGCCGGCATCATGAGTTGGTTCATTGTTCGTACTCATCGGTATACGAAAGGCTTGCACTGGCGTGATGGTGCCATCTTGGAGTATGAAGGACATATCGCACGCGTCGAACTGCTGCCAATGCTGCGAGAACTACGCATCGTGGTCTGGGGCATCCAACCCTATACCTTCTTCGTCATTCTCAAAGAGACCTTGGATCTGATTCTGGCACGCTTTCAAGGACTCCAAGTCAAGCGTGAAGTGCCCTGTATCTGTCAGCGGCAGACTCGTGATGCTACACCTTGTCGCGAGGTCTATCGCTACGAGGAAGACTTGATCAGGCGTTTTGAGCACAACAAGCCTACGATTGAATGTCCATCGAGCTTTAACGATGTCTCTGTGGTTGAACTCCTTTACGGAATTCATATCGTCACCACGCCACAGGTGTTAGAACATGTTGAAGCTGGATACCAGGAAATTTTGCGTCGGCTACGTACTCTGCAACAGAAAGATGATCTCCTGTTGCAGCAAGTGAGCCTGCTGACCGAATGGAATGTGCGTAACTTCACGCGACTCTGGAACCTGGAAATGCACCGGATGGAGGCGGAGTGCCCCAATACTTTTTTCCTTATCCCAGAGCATCGTACAGGCTTCAATCCGAAGCAGTGGATTGGACATAAATTTACCCTGTTCTTAGTCTGCCAACATCCTCCTGGACCCCATATGGTGGATGAGGAGCACGGATACACATTGGAAGTCCCAAGAGGGTGGTGGAAAGCCGTGGCTCCCTGGCTCAAGTACCTCGTCGCCTTTCTCAAGTTTGGGGTTCCACTTGGTGATGTCCTGGGAGCTGTTATTGATGCCACCGACTTCAAAGCCATCGAGAACCAGTTGAAACTGCTTGAGAAGATCATCGAGGATCTGCCCAAGATGGTGGTTGAGAGCGATCCTATACGTGCAGTTGAGGAAGATCACCATAGTGACCAGGAGGCCATAGGACCGGCGTTGCGTGTCCTGCATAGCTTCCTCAATGAGGTTGATAAACAGCACTATTGGGGAGGCTTACAAAGGGTCGTCACTCCCGATGGCAATATTCTCTGGTTGTGCAGCAACCATGCACGTCCTTATGCGGTGCAGCCTTTGCAGTTAAGTTAGAAAACAATGCATATATTGATAGTAGTACGTACTTTTACGAATGTATCGGCTTAACTGCTTTTAAACTGTCAAACAACACCAGTGATTTGGCGATCTGGCTTATTCTCTTACTGAACAAGCTATGGTTTTTCCTGAATTCTGACGCGACTTTTTGGGGGGTCTGTGTGTCTTAATCTGTTGCCTCATCGCACTTGAGAGGCTGCATTTCTGTTTAATTATGTCTAATGGTGTCTATGTCAATCTAGCCTCTCTAGTGTCAAATTTGGTGTCACGACGCCCTGGCTTTTCTCAGATAGTACCTAGCTCTTTCAGGGTACCTCAAGGAGATCGAAACCCCTTCTATGCGGCAGTTGCTCTATCTAGCACATCTTTCCACGGTAGCGTTATTCCTCTGTCATTGCACCGCCCTGTTGCAGGATGAAGTACACTAATACTGAGTCACTGGTTGCTGATGTTGCTTGTTCGTTG
>DAOTTD010000164.1:0-9401 GCA_034438015.1 Ktedonobacteraceae bacterium
ATCTCGTCCTTGTCTGGGGCGAGGTTTTTTTATGCTCATTTATTGAGAACAAAAAGGGGTAGTTATGGTCAATGAAGAAAGATATGTCGAGGATATTATCGACCAGGAAGACAATTTTTCGAAATGGTATAACCAGGTAGTGCGCAAGGCCGAGCTGGCCGACTACGCGCCAGTGCGCGGCTGCATGATCATTCGTCCCTACGGCTATGCCATCTGGGAGAACATTCAACAGCACCTGGACCGGCGCTTCAAAGAGACCGACGTAGTGAACGCGTACTTTCCGCTCCTGATCCCGCGCAGCTTTCTGGAGCGCGAGGCCGAGCACGTCGAGGGCTTCGCGCCGGAGGTCGCCTGGGTCACCCGTGGCGGCGGCGAGGAGCTGGAGGAGCCGCTCGCCATTCGTCCCACCAGCGAGACGATCGTCGGCCATAGCTACGCGAAATGGGTGCAGAGCTACCGCGATCTGCCCATTCTAATCAACCAGTGGAATAACGTCATGCGCTGGGAGAAGCGTACGGCGCTGTTCCTGCGCACCTCCGAGTTCTTATGGCAGGAAGGTCATACCGCCCATCGCACGCTAGAAGAGGCCGAGGAGCGCACCCTGTTGATGCTCGAAGTCTACCGCGCCTTCGCCGAAGAGGATGCTGCCATCCCGGTCCTGGTCGGTCGCAAGAGCGAGAACGAGAAATTCGCAGGGGCCCTGCGCACCTACTCCATCGAGGCCCTGATGGGCGATGGCAAGGCGCTGCAGGCCGGCACCAGTCACAACCTGGGCACGAACTTCGCGAAGAGCTTCGATATCCAGTACCTGGACGCCGACGGGCAGCGCAAATACTGCGCGACGACGAGCTGGGGCATGAGCACGCGCATGATCGGCGGCATCATCATGGTCCACGGCGACAAGGCGGGCCTGATCCTGCCTCCTCGCCTCGCGCCACACCAGGTCGTCGTCGTGCCGATCTGGCGCAACGACACCGACAAGACAAAGGTCAGCGGTCTGCTGGAGCGCGTCGAGAAGATGCTCAAAGGCAAGGTGCGCGTGAAGGTCGATCGCAGCGAGAACACGCCGGGCTGGAAGTTCAACGAGTGGGAGATGCGCGGCGTCCCCGTGCGCATGGAGATCGGGCCGCGCGACGTACAGAACAACAGCGTCGTCCTCGTGCGCCGCGATAATCGCGCCAAAGAGGTCGTCTCCGTCGATGCGCTCGAAACGCGCCTGCCCGCCCTGTTGGAAGAGGTGCAGCAGGGGCTCTTCCAGCGCGCGCTCGACTTCAGGGAGCAGAATACGCACCGCGCCAGCACGTACGACGAGTTCAAGCAGATCATCGCCGAGGACCGTGGCTTTGTGCGCGTGAAGTGGGCCGAGGATAGCGCGAACGAACTGGCTATTAAGGAAGAGACGAAGGCCACGATCCGTGTTATCCCCTTCGACCAGCCCGAAGTCGAGGGTACCTGCTTCTATAGCGGAAAGCCCGCGACCTGCGAGGCGGTTTTTGCCCGTTCGTACTAACAACTAAATGGGTTGGGAAGGAGGCCCATTATGCGCGTCTCACAACAATTGACCACGACGCTGCGCGAGTCGCCGCGCGATACAGAGGGAGGCAACGCGGACCTGCTGGTGCGTGCCGGCTTCATCCGCCAGTTGACCTCTGGCTCCTTTAGCTTGCTGCCCCTCGGCCAGCGCGTGATGCAGAAGATCGCGCGTATCGTGCGCGAGGAGATCGACCACGCGGGCGGGCAGGAGGTGACGATGCCGGTCATGCAGCCAGAGGAGCTCTGGGCTGTGCCGCCCGCTGACGGTGGGCCAACGCGCGTCGATGCCTTTGGTCCGCTGCTGTTCAGCCTGAAGGATCGCAGGGAGCGCATGATGGTGCTTGCCCCAACTTCCGAGGAGGTCGCGACGCTGCTGGCAAAGGAGTTTGTGCGCAGCTACCGCGATCTCCCACAACTGCTCTACCAGATCCAGGTCAAGCTGCGCGACGAGCCGCGTCCACGCGGTGGCCTCCTGCGCACACGCGAGTTCCTGATGATGGATCTCTATAGCTTCGATGCCGATGCCGAAGGGCTCGACATCAGCTATAACAAAATGCGCGCTGTCTGCGAAGCCATCTTCACGCGCTGTGGTCTGCGTTTCCTGGCGGTCGAGGCCGATAGCGGCGCCATTGGCGGCAAGGACTCGCATGAGTTCATCGCACCCACACCCGCTGGCGAGGACGACGTTATGCAGTGTGAGCGCTGTGGCTACGCGGCCAATCGCGAGAAGGCCGTCTTTGTACGCAACGAGCTAGCGGGAGAGCCGGAGGAAGCGCTAGAGGAGGTCCACACGCCCGACTGCATGTCGATCCGCGACCTGGCAACCTTCCTCGCGATACCGGAGGCGAAGACGCTCAAAGCGGTCTGCTACGTCGCGGGCGGCAGGCTCGTTCTTGTAGCCATACGCGGCGACCTGGAGGTCAACGAGGTCAAGCTGAGCAATGCCCTGTACCGGGCAGGCGTGCGCGCCACCGACCTGCGCCTGGCAACGTCCCAGGAGTTGCAGCAGGCGGGCATTGTCGCCGGCTTCACCTCGCCACTCAACAAGGGCGCGAAGATTCTCATCATCGCCGATCCCTCGCTGAAGCAGGGGCGCAACTTCGTCGCGGGCGCCAACCGGAGCGATTATCATATCAAGAACGTCAATTATCCGCGCGACTTTCGCGTGGATGTCTGGGAGGATATCGCCTCAGCCTACGATGGGGCTGTCTGTGCGCGCTGTGGAGGCACGCTGCACACTGAGCGTGGCAGCGAGCTGGGCCACATCTTCAAGCTCAACACCCGCTACACCGTCCCGTTCGACGCCACCTACCTCGACGCGCGGGGCGAGGCGCGCCCGATGCTGATGGGCTGCTACGGCATCGGTCTGGGTCGCCTGATGGGTATACTCGTCGAGCAGAGCCACGACGAAAAGGGACTCATCTGGCCTCTCAGCGTGGCGCCCTATGCCGTTGCGCTGCCTGGCCTCGACCTGGACAAAGGCGAGACGCGTCAGGTAGCTGAGCAACTCTACGCCGACCTGCTGGCGGCAGGCATCGAAGTCCTCTTCGACGATCGCAGCGAGAGCGCGGGCGTCAAATTCAACGACGCCGACCTGATCGGCCTGCCATTGCGCGTCGTCGTGAGCAAGCGTTCGTTGAAGAACGGCGGCGTCGAAGTGAAACCGCGCGCGCAGAAGGAGAGCCGCGTTGTGCCCCTGAACGATGCCGTGCAGGTCATTCAGGATGAGATGCGTTCGGCACGCATTCCTTAAATCTTTTGTAAGAGTATCAGGGCAATTCATGTGATTGTCCTGGTTAGTTGTTCCCTTTTTTGGAGTGAATTTTTGCGTAATTATGCGGTCCTCCCCTTGAGTAGGGATGGGGCTTGCCCCCATCCGGCTCGGGGAGCGCGCTCAGGCCCCGGAAAGTAGGAGTCGGGAACCGGATGGGGCAAGCCCCAATCCCATTGACTTCACGAGGTCGGCAGTAGGGACAAGGGGTGGCAGCGGGCCAGGAGGGGGCCTTGCGCTTGTCCTTTCGCCAGCCCCACAACTCATGAAGTCAGAGGGATTGGGCGCAAGCCCCATCCCTACTCAAGAGGAGAGAAGCCATGACATCATTGATTGAAGATAGAGCGATCGTCCTGTTTCAGGGTGATAGCGTCACTGACGCCGATCGCTACCGTTACGATGATAACAGCCCGAGCAGCATAGGGTATGGCTACGCTATGCTGGTCTCGGCCTGGTTTTCCGCACTCTATCCTGAAAAGGCGGTACGCTTCATCAACCGTGGCATATCCGGTGATCGCGTCGTCGATCTACGCGCGCGCTGGCAGGCGGATTGCCTGGACCTGCATCCGACCTGGGTCTCGATCCTGATTGGCATCAACGACACCTGGCGGCGCTACGACAGCAACGATTCCACATCTGCAAAGGCATACGAGGCGGCCTACCGGGCCATTCTGGAGCAGACAAGCGCACAACTTAACGCCGGACTGATACTGTGCGAACCCTTTGTGCTCTCTGTGGCAGACGAGCAGACGGAATGGCGTGAAGACCTGGACCCCAAAATCGCCGTTGTCAGACGCCTGGCACGTGAATTCAAGGCGCTCTACGTACCTCTGGATGGCATCTTCGCGCAGGCCGCAACACGGCGCGAACCAACTTTCTGGGCGAGCGATGGTGTCCATCCAACCAACGAAGGACACGCGCTTATCGCGCAATCCTGGCTGCGCACGGTGAAAGCGCTGTAAATGAGATAATAGGAATATTACGAGGTATATAGAATGTACTCAGAAATAACTATTCGGGATGCAAATCAGGAGGACAGCGCCGCCATCGACGCCATCCTGCGCGCCGTTGGCTGGTTTGAACGCATCAACAAAGAAACGGCGACGCACACGCAATTTCAGATTACGCAGCGCCTGTTGCAATGTCAGCGCGAAGGCACGCATACTATATTAGTCGCAGAACTCCCTCGTGGAAAAGTTGTTGCTTATATCGCCGTACACTGGTTTCCGGTACTCATGCGCGGCATCGATGGCTACGTCTCGGAGCTCTTTGTGCATCCCTCTGCGGTTGGCAAAGGGATCGGGAGCTGCCTGCTGGATGCCGTCAACGAGCAGGCGCTCAAGCGTGGGTGCAC
Organism: Ktedonobacteraceae bacterium; assembly: GCA_034438015.1. Lineage (GTDB taxonomy): Bacteria > Chloroflexota > Ktedonobacteria > Ktedonobacterales > Ktedonobacteraceae > JACDAE01. The sequence goes on from DAOTTD010000164.1 coordinate 4,659, forward strand.
GCGACTGATCTTGATGAACAGGCGCGACCGCGAATCTTATCGGCGTGGCTTCTATGCCCAGAACGGCTGGGAAGAGCTACGCGAAGGGGCCTTCTTCGCCCTGCTGCTACCCGAAAGCAGAAGCGCGTAGAGAAGACATATAACGAAGGGAAGCTACCATGCAAAACTTACCATTTCAGCCGCAGGGCTTTCGCACCTGCGCCAAAAATATCGGCATCAAGGATAGCACGCTCGATTTCACCGTCATCGCCTCGGACGTGCCAGCCGCCGCCGCCGCGATGTTTACGCAGAGCCGCTTCTGCGGCCCCGCCATCCTTGTTGGTAGGGAGCACGCCGCCAATGGACGCCTGCAGGCATTCGTGATCAATAGCAAGAACGCCAACGTCGCAACGGGCGAACAGGGACTGGCGAACGCGCGCGAGATCGTGCAACTGGTCGCCGCCGAACTGGGTATCGCGCCCTCGGACGTGCTCCCCTCATCGACGGGCGTCATCGGCTGGCAGCTCCCTATGGAGAAGATGCGCGAGGGGATGCGCAACTTTGCGCGGGAGATGCAGCCCGGCCAACTCGACAGGGCCGCGCTCGCCATCATGACCACCGACACGCGTCCGAAGATGCGCGCCGCCAGGATCGGTAACGCGGTCCTGGTCGGCATCGCCAAGGGCGTCGGCATGATCGAGCCCAACATGGCGACCATGCTCAGCTATTTCATGACCGATGCGAAGATTGCGCCCGACACGCTCAAGCAATGTCTCCAGGAGGCCGTTGCGCGTTCGTTTAATATGATCAGCGTCGATAGTGACACCAGCACCAGCGATACCGCAGCCATCATGGCGAACGGGCTGGCGGGCGAAGTCGACCTCGACGAGTTCCGTCGCGCCCTGACGACGATGGCAACCGAACTGGCAAAAGAGATGGCGCGCGACGGCGAGGGCGCGACGAAGCTGATTGAGGTCACCGTCGATTCCGCGTCGTCCTTCACCCAGGCAAAACGCGTCGCCAAATCCATCGTCAACTCGCCGCTCGTCAAGACGGCCATCTTCGGAGCCGATCCCAACTGGGGCCGCATCGCTATGGCGATTGGTAAGTGCGAGGAGCAGACCGCGATCGTCCCCGAGAAGGTCTCGATCGCCTTTGGCGACCTGCCCGTCTACCAGGATGGTCGCCCACGGGATGACGATAACCTGGAGCAGCTTACGGCTTACCTGCACAATCCAGAGGTGCTCATCCACGTCTCGCTCGGCCTGGGCGATGCCAGCGCGACCGTGTGGGGCTGCGACCTGTCGTACGAGTACGTGCGCATTAACGGAGAGTACACGACATAAATGTAGGGGCGCGGTTTACAAGCCCGGATGTGTAATATGTTTGTCACTACCTATCAGAAAGTGCACGATTTTGTGCAGAGAACGCGCTCAATGCTGGAACAACACGAGGTTGCCAGTAATATGATCCTAAACGTTGCTCCGGGTCCTTTTGTGCGCATTTCAGAGTTCGTATGCAAAAACACGAACTCCTCTCCGTTTTCATAATAACCTCAGAAAAGTCAACCATATGCTATACTAATGATGCTCATATTGGTTGACATAAAAAGAGTTTCCGAAGATAGGTAACGATACTTTTATGAGGCATCCATGCATACTCAACCCAAAGCATCCATCGTTCGCATTTTTGCCACTCGTGGTGATATCGTCGGCATGGGCTTCCTCGCTTCGGAACGCTCTATACTCTCCTGTGCTCACGTCATTACTGCTGCACTGAGTATAGCTGAGAATACTCCCGACATGCCAACGGCGGCAATCAGCCTCGACTTTCCACTCATCGCTCCTGGTTGTCACCTCAGCGCCCATGTAAGCTTCTGGCAACCACCACAGCCCGATGGTGGAGGAGATATTGCCGTACTTCAATTAGACGATACTATGCCAGCAGGTGCTGAAGCTGTCCATCTCGTGAGTGCAGAAGATATGTGGAATCGCCCCTTTCGCGCATTCGGGTTCCCCGGTGGACACGACGCAGGCGTATGGGCTCCCGGTACATTGCGTGACCGACAGGCAACTGGCTGGGTGCAGATTGAGCAGATCAGTACGACAGGCTATCGAGTACAGCAAGGTTTCAGTGGGGGTCCTGTATGGGATGAAGAACTTGATGGCGTGGTAGGGATGGTGGTGGCAGAGGAGCGAGATCCCACGGTTCGCGCAGCCTATATGATTCCGATCGATGTGCTGATCAAAGCATGGCCTCTACTGGAGCAACAGGCTCGTTCCCCCTGTCCATATCGCGGCCTCTTTGCATTTCAAGAGCAGGATGCCTCGGTCTTCTTTGGCCGCGAGACGTTCACCGATCAACTCGTCGAAGCTGTACAACGGCAATCCAGCTTCGCCATCATTCTTGGCCCATCTGGGAGTGGAAAATCGTCAGTAGTCTTCGCCGGAATGTTCCCGCGTCTTCGCAAGGAGCCTGGCTGGCTGCTCACTCACCTCCGCCTCGGCAATGCCCCCTTTCAAGCACTGGCAACCGCCCTCCTCCTTCTGTTAGAAGAGAAGATGACAGAGACGGACCGATTAATTGAGAACCGTAAACTGGCAAGCGCCCTGAGCAAAGGCGAGTTGAGCATTTCTGAGGTGGTGGACCGGATTGCGCAGAAGCATCAGGGAAGCAGTCGTGTTCTTCTCGCTATCGATCAATTCGAAGAATTATATACCCTTTGTCCAGAGCCAGCGCTCCGCCAGCAGTTTCTTGATGCGCTGGTCAAGGCAGTCGAAGCCCAACGGAGTCAGCAGCATTCACTCATGACGGTGGTACTCACCCTGCGGGCCGACTTTCTGGGACAGGCATTAGCTCATCGTGCCTTCGCCGATGTCCTTCAGGATGCCGCTCTCATGCTCACTCCCATGACACATATGGAACTGATAACCGCTATCGAAGAACCGGTCAGGCAGATAGGTGTAACATTCGCTCCTGGACTGGTCGAGCGCATAGTAGACGATGTTGAGAATGAACCAGGGCAAATGCCCCTGCTCGAGTTCGCCCTGACGCTCCTGTGGGAGCGGCAAGAGAAAAAGCGGCTCACTCACGAAGCCTACGAAGAGATAGGCAGGGTTGAAGGGGCACTGGCACGTTACGCGGACCAGGTCTACGAGGCGTTAGGTGAAGATGAAAAGGAGAGAGTCCGCCGCGTCTCCGTACAGATGGTCCGACCCGGCGAGCACACCGAGGATACGCGCCGCCTGGCAACACGCGGAGAACTCGGCGAAGAAGGTTGGATGCTGGCACGTCAACTCTCGGATAAACGCCTGGTTGTCACTGATGTCACCCCGAATGGTCAAGAAACAGCGGAGATCGTCCATGAAGCCTTAATACAACGCTGGACACGACTCCAGACGTGGATGAACGCCGACCGCGCTTTCCGTGAATGGCAGGAACGGCTGCGAGCTATGCTCCATCAATGGGAAGAGAGCAAACAGGACGCGGGCGCATTGCTGCATGGTGCGCTCTTGACCGAGGCAAAGTACTGGCTAGAGAAGCGCGGCCAGGAACTCACCACAAAAGAAAGAAATTACGTCTTTTACAGTATTTTGGACGTGGGGATCGATATACCCATGTGGCTACCTCGCTATGGGACGATTGGAGAAACGTTCGCTTTTCTTGACACGTACATAAAGGATCCCAATGAAGCGAAGCGCCTGAAGGGTATTGAGGCCCTCAAGTGTTTACCCCGCACAGACCCGGATGATAAGGTGTATGAGCAATTGCAACGCTTTGTACTTAGTGATGCGTCCGTAGCAGTACGTAACAAGGCAGCCCATGCTATTTGTGAGCGTGGACAAATTAGCAGCCTGACGGGGCTGCTTGCATCAAAGGGACTGAGCATACAGGAGAGACGGCGGGTCATCCAGGCTTTAGCCAGCACACGCAATCTGCCCGGCATTGGATTAGAAGTTCAGAAAGCGCTGAGGCACTCTCGATTGCGCGTTCTCTTTGTGGCAACAGTACAACTGCTCTTAGACTATAGAAACGCCTTTGCGATTATGGCGTTCTTCTCCTTCCTGCTTGGTCAAATAGCGTCTTCTCTTGCTGTTCAAGTATCTAACGTGATTGAAAGTTCATCCAATGTACAGCAAGTCTCGCTTCCACTTAGTGCGTTTCAAGTCGTAATGATTTTAGTGCTGGGATTATATGTATTCATCCGTAGGGGTTTAATCGACGAAAAAGCCATCGGCATCAAAGAATGCATTGGCATTGGAGTGATAGTTGCTTTCTTTGCAGATAGTATAAGTTTCACTCCTCAAATAATAGCAGCAGTAAGAGACACGAAAGAGCCTCTCGTTACAGCTACCTCGTTTCTGCTTCTGCCTCATCTTCCAATTGACATAATAGTTGTGTCAATCATCGCCCTGCCCTTAAGCTTGCATCTCAGAAACCGTAGTGCAGCCTGGATACTTTTCCTGATAGCCATCCTTAGTGCGGGAATTGCCGTACTATCTCAACAAGTTCTAGCAATTCATACTACAGAGATAAACCAATCCGTATCACATCTATCATCAACAAGCATATTACATGCTTTTCCTGACATCATACTGAACGACATTTTTAATAATTATTATGCCACCGTTGCACCCACGGTAGCTCTCCATTAATTGGTGAACGAGCCTGCTGTTCTGGCAGCGGCTAAAACCTCAGCCAGGACATACTTGGGAGGACGCCCGCGTGGTCGTTTTGGTTGAGTCTGCTTGCCTTCGGCAGGTT
>DAOTTD010000165.1:0-7821 GCA_034438015.1 Ktedonobacteraceae bacterium
TGCTTTGGCATAGAAGAGAATCCTTTCTGATGGAGATTGTTGTTCTTGAATGGATTCTCTTCTTTTTTCCCTGCCTTGACAAGTCGTTTTTTAATTTAATTGTCACCGATGGCTGGAAGCTGGTCCGATTTATCATTTCCTACCCTCGGAGCACGTTTTTCTCATCATCAGCGAGGAGGAAAACGATAAATCCGGACGCGCTGGAAGCTGGTCCCTACCCCAAAAAATCTCCCTTCTCAAATGTGTCAGTGAGAGAAGAACCGGATGGAGGCAAGCCCCATCCCTACTCCATCAGGGGACCCGAATAGTCACTACATCCTTTTAAGAAGTGTAGCATGAAAAGAGGTTATAACAGGTCCTGATTTGAATCGATGTTCTATCTTGCTCATTAATTTCTGATCTTGCTTTTAGCATGGTATTCAGATATGCTGAGAGCAAGACAGGTAATCAGAAGTACATATGCAGGAAAGATACTATGAGTATTAATCAAATGTTTGATGTTCCTGCTCTGGATGCGGCCTGGGGTCATGCAATGACTCAGGATGCGGATGGGCAGGAACTACATTATGTCATGTGGGGTCAGGGAGCGCCACGAGTGCTCTTGCTACATGGCTGGCCTGGTTTCTGGTACGACTGGCGGCGTGTTCTTCCCCTTGTGGCTCAATTCACTGCGGTCGTGGCGATGGACCTGCGTGGCTTTGGCTTCTCTGCTAAGCCCGACTGGTCGCCCCGGTCGGCTTACTCGCCAGAGGCACAGGCGAAAAACGTCCTTGCTCTCCTGGATCATCTACAGGTAGAGCAGGTGATCCTGGTCGGCTATGACGTTGGCGCGCGGGTGGCGCAGATGCTTGCCCGTATGGCTCCGCAGCGTGTTCAGGCTCTCGTGCTCTCTGCCCCCGTCTATCCTGGGTATGGCGCACGTCCATTGGAGCCGGATGCGCAACGAGAACGCTGGTATCAGCATTTCCATATGCTTCCACAGGCCGACGAGATTATCGGGCATGACCAGGAGACCGTGCGTCTCTACTTATCCCACTTCTACGATCATTGGGTTGGCAACAAGCAGGCTCTACGCCCCAGAGAGTTTGAAGAAATCGTCAAGGCCTATACGCAGCCGGGAGCGGTGCGAGGAAGTATTGCCTGGTATCGAGCAGGTGCTGGATCAGGGCAAGTAGCACTGGCCTCACAAAACACGCCACCGGTTCCTATTACCCAGCCAACAGCGGTTCTATGGGGCGAGACCGATCCCGTTCTGCCAGCAGCGTGGGGAGATCGGCTCGCAGAGTACTTTTCGCACCTGCTGCACGTGCAGTTCTTGCCAGGCGTCGGTCACTTCGTGCCTTTCGAAGCACCTGAAGCAGTGGTAGAGGCCATTCGTACGGTGCTGTAATTGTTATTAGTCTCATCCTGCCCCTGAAAAGCTCCTAAAACCCCGACATTTCGTCGTATAATGGATAAGAATTTCGTAGGAGATTCTGAAGTCATTGTAGAGTTTAAGAAGGGGCTTGTATGTACTTCCCGGCGACACGCGTGCTCACCGTGCTGGAATTGTTGCAATCGCGCCAGCGCATCAGCGGACCGGAGCTGGCGACGCGGCTAGAGGTCGATACACGTACGGTGCGGCGCTATATCATGATGCTCCAGGATCTGGGCGTGCCGGTGGAGGCGGAGCGGGGGCGCTATGGCTCCTACCGCCTGCGACCGGGCTTTAAACTACCTCCATTGATGTTTACCGATGATGAGGCGCTGGCGCTCACACTCGGGCTGCTGGCGGCGCGCAAGATGGGACTGGCCGTTGCTGCGCCTGCCGTGGAGGGCGCGCTGGCGAAGATCGAGCGCGTGCTGCCCACGACGCTGCGCACGCGCGTGCAGGCGGTGGAGGAGACATTGGTCTTCGACTTTACGCCTTCCAGCGCGGTACCGAATAACGAGGTGGTTGTGACGCTGTGCGCGGCGTCTCAGCAGGGCAGGCGCGTGGAGATGTGCTACCGCAACTGGAACTCCAGCGAAGAGACCCGGCGCACCGTCGATCCGTATGGCCTCGTGTTCCGCTCGGGATTCTGGTATATGGTTGGCTACTGCCACCTGCGCGCGGACCTGCGCACGTTCCGGCTGGATCGCATTGTGAGCACCGAGATGAACGAAGAGAGCTTTACACGTCCTCCCGACTTCGATTGCCTCGCCCATCTGCTGCAATCTCTGCCCAGAACGCCCAACACATGGTACGTCGATGTACGGCTGGAAACGACGTTAGAGCATGCGCGGCGCGTGGTTCCTCCCGCGCTGGCAATTCTGGAAGAGGACGAGGGAGGCGTCAATTTTCGCTGCTACGTGGATAATCTAGACTGGATAGCCTATGTCCTGCTGGGATTGGGCTGTCCGCTGGTAGTGCGCCAGCCAGCGGAGCTGCGCGATGCGCTGCGACGGCTGGCGCACGAGGCCACGAAACTGGCCGAACGGACGCTTGAATAACACTCTGCAAATTGCTTAATCGTGGTGCATAGGATGTGACAGTGCCCAGTTCCTACGGCGTTCCCACTCGGCTCCATTGATATCGTCACAACTATTCATACCCCAGCGCAGAGCCGCTATGTCTAACAGAACGAACAGTACTACCATAATGATTAGAAATGTCATGTCTTTCTCCTGACGTTATGACGTACGATCGTCATATATAAGGCTGGCAGCGTGCGTGAAGCAGTGTAAGATGCCACCTGTGCCTATCATAGATGTCACAGTATAAGATTTCGCGCTAAAAACCTTGACAGGGAATAAGCTAACCGTCTATCATGTTTATGATAGTTAGAGTATACAACATAAATGCTAACCTGTCAAGTATATTTTGGGGGTTAGCGAGAAAATAAATTTCCGGTGATGGAGCATATATAATAAATGAGTGAAGCAACCACACAGGATTTCGAGTTTGTAGGCAACAACCTGTGTCTTGATTTTGCTAATACGGTGCATGATCGCAATTGTAGCACGCAGCGGGACGATTTTACCGGCTATAGCGATCTTGTTGCGTGGAGCCGGCTCGCGGGTATTTTGACCGCTGGCGAGGCGGAGCAGCTTCTAGCGAGGGCGGAGCAGCGTCCGGATGAGGCCGCACGGGTTTTCAAGCGAGCTATTGAGATGCGCGAGGTGATCTATCGCATCTTCGCGGCGGTCGCTCAGGAGAGCGCGCCCGACCCGTCCGATCTCTCGCGCCTGAGCGAGCTGTTCGCGGATGCTATGAGCAGGGCGTGCATCACCTTGCGTGATAATACTTTTGTGTGGGACTGGGAGCAGAAGGAGAGCAGCCTTGAAAGCATTCTCTGGACGGTGGTACGTGCGGCAGCGGAGCTATTGACCTCCCAGGAGCTGCATATGGCGCGCCAGTGCGCGGCGGATGATTGCACCTGGCTGTTCCTGGATACGAGCAAGAATCATTCACGGCGTTGGTGTGATATGAAAAGCTGCGGCAACAGAACCAAAGTTGGCAGACACTACGAAAGAAAAAAGCAAAAAGAGCTATAGGACTTCTGGAATCTCTCCGCTCAACTGGTAAATGCTGAAAAAAGGGGCCGTGTAAATGCGCAGGTAAGCATAGAGCCTACCATCCCTACCCTTCTAAAAACTACGTACATGAACCTGGTTCTTAGAAGAAAGTTAAAGACAACAGGTAGTCATGTGTACCGAACTACCCGGATCTGACAGAATTTATTAGATTGAAAGGAAAGCGTAGTAGTATGAAACCAAAGTATCCAGGGCTTACTCCTCGTTCGTCACGTCGTTCAGTTCTGAAAGGGACAGTAGCCGGAGTTACAGGCCTGGCTGCAGTAGCTGGAGTTGTTGGTGCGGGAACACTCCTGGCGCAGAGAGATGAAAACGGTGCGGCACATGCTCAAAGCACGGGCGCGCCCGGCGCTGAACCGATTCAGACCATTCTCAACGTCGCTATCACCGCCGAACAACTGGCAGTCACGTTCTACACGCAGGCGCTGGCCCACGCGGATAGATTAGGCTTAGGTGATGCTGCTCGTCTCGATATTGCAGCGGCCCTGGTCGAGGAGCAGATCCATGAGCAATTCCTGGCAAAGCAAAAGGCGAAGGCGCTAACCAGCAAGTTCAGTTTCCCCTTTGGAAGAGGAACCTTCAAGAAGCTGGAAGCGTTCATCAAGGTTCAGCAGCAGCTTGAAACGCTCTTTGTTGCGGCCTACATAGCAGCCGCGCGCGACTTCGCCATACTGAAGCGACCCGACCTGGTGCAGATCGCGGTTCAGATCGGGACCGTAGAGTCGGAGCATCGCGCCCTGGGACGCGCAATTGGCGGTCTCAGGCCCGCCGATAATCACGCATTTTCGCCCGCGCTCCTGAAGAAGGTCGGCGACGCCGTTAACGTTCTGAAGAAAGACGGTTATCTGACTCCTAAACCCGGCAACATGTTCGAATTTAAGCCCGTCTCGACGAATTTCAATGGAATCGTCAATGTTACGTGGCCAGAGCAGACCTGGTCCTGATACGATAACACCATTATGGTTGTAAGCAAGGGCGTGCTCTGCCTGCATGGTGGAGCATTCCCTTGTGCGATAGTTGATTGGATGGCAGATTGGAAGGGGGCGCGACTAACTCAGCATATTCTGGATCTGCTCCTGCATATACAGGGCAAAATGGTCAAGATCAGCCGAATTGAAAAAACGGGGCGAGCGGTCGCCGCGATAGCTCTCGCGCGCCTGCTCGATCACTCCATGATAGGGAGCGGGCAGCGTTCTCAAGGCCCAACTCCCACCCTCGTCTTTGGAGAGGATATTCCCATTGCGCAGGTAGGCGTAAACGCGACAGGCGTTGAGCACAAAGTAGATCGGCGCACGCGCGATGTTTTGCAGCGCATCCTCGAAGTCGCGTACGATCGATTCAATATAATACTCCTGTGGCACCGCTGGAAGCGTCTCGCGTGCTGGCTTTCCATGCAGGCAAACACCCCTCGCCAGCGTGACCGTAATATGCGTCGCCAGGTCGTGATCCCTCCTGGTGAAATCGTTCCAGTGCAGCCATTCATCGTCCGACAACTGCTGGTGGAGGCGTTCGCGCCAGTCTTCGCTATAGTGCAGGTCGAAGGGCAGTGGATGCTGAAATGTGTGAATGGCAGACTCGACCAGGAAGCTGATCTCGATGGGTTGAGGCGTCAGAGAGGAATGCAGCAGTAGTTCGGCGACGCGGCGCTTCTCCTCCAACGTCATGGCGCGCGCGGTGACGGCGAGCAGGTCAATATCACTACGTATTGGATTGAAGCAGCCAAAAGCTAAGGAGCCGTGCAGGTACAGGTCGACAAGATTGCCTTCTAACGTGTCCAGCAGGTGGTCCTGTAACAGTGAGATCTGCTCTCGAACCGCTTCAGGACAGGTGGCCCAACTGTATTGCGTCATAGCGGCCCGGCGTCCTCGGAACAAGTCGGCGGCTCCGAGCAAGACGGCGGCGGAGTTACCGGGTCAGAGAGGTAATTTTCGCCGAATGCTTGCATTGCCTCTATAATGTGTACCAGCGCAAACCCTTTCTCGGTCAGTGTATATTCGACACGTGGTGGAATTTCGGCGTACGCCTGGCGGTCCACCAGTTTTACCTCTTCCAGCATCTTGAGGCGATGCGATACTGTTTTGGGGCTGACATTGCCCAGCGCATCTAATAGTTCACCGAAGCGCCTGGGCCCACTCATCAAATTGTGCACGATCAATAGTGTCCAAACATCACCGATCAGACGAATAGTACGTGTCAATGGACAGGCAGTTGCATTATGTTCAGTTGTACGCGATTGTTCATTTATGCTCATGCTCAAATTATACCATATTTTTTCTGATGAGGCACTTGATGATATTTATTTTTCTTTGTATTAACATTTCCCGTTTGGATGTCTCTATGTTGTGGGATATACTGTTGCAGTACCCTTAGAACAGACGATTACAGGCTTTCGTCGTATGGTACAGGTTGCAGGACGGATCTGAAGACCTTCTGCAACCTGTTTGTAATGCAGTAAGGATAAATGAATGGCTCAAACGCTCGTTACATTTCAGTCTGGTGCACACCAGTTTGAAGGGTACCTGGCGCGTCCCGAGGGCGCTGGCCCGTTTCCCGGCCTCGTCATTATTCACGAGATCTACGGACTCAACGAGAACATCAAGGATATCGCGCGTCGTTTCGCTAATGAAGGCTATGTCGCGCTGGCGGTCGATCTGTTTGCCGGGCGCAATCGCACCATCTGTATGTTCCGGTTCATGGGTCAGTTTATGCTCAATCCGCTGAACAATGGGAGTATCCAGAACCTGAAGGATGCATTGACCTTCCTATCCGAGCAACCAGGGGTAGACGCCGCCCATCTCGGCGCGGTCGGGTACTGTATGGGCGGCGGTTTCGCCATCGCCTGGGCCTGTCAGGATAACCGGCTCAAGGCCATCGCCCCGTACTACGGAGGGAATCCGCGTCCACTCGAAGCCGTCGCGCGCATCTGTCCCGTCGTCGGTTCGTATCCCGGCAAGGACTTCACCACCTCGGCGGGCCAGAAGTTGGACGCCGCGCTGGACCGCTATGACATTCCGCACGACATCAAGATCTATCCAAACACGCGGCACTCATTCTTCAACGATCAGGGTCCCGCCTACGCCGAGGCGGCGGCGCGCGACTCCTGGCAGCGCATCCTGGGCTTTTTCAGTGAGCATGTTGGCGCGAGTAGCGTCGCTACCAAAGAATGATTGGGCCATGAGTCATCCCGGTAACTCTTCTGAAAGCGACACTTTCATGTTGGGTGGTGTAGTTACCGGGATAACTCAGGATCATTTTGCTACATCATCTATAACAGTTTTCGCACTCCTCTGAGCGGAGTCGGGCTTCCGATTTACGCGCCTGTCGCGCAACTTCTCCCATATCGTGCGCAGTTGTCTCGTCTCGTTGCGGCTCAACCCCATGCCCTGGTGAAGCAATATCTCATCAGTAATATCGAGAACCGCGTAGATATTACCATTGCGCAGAAGTTTGTCCAGTTCATCCAGATCGAGCTGATCAGCGCCTTTTAGAGGAATAAGAAGCTTCTCGGCCTCCTTCGGCTCCAGTTCGAGCACACCCCCACCGTAGCTCCTCCCGATGATCTCGGAGAACGCAAAGGTAAGTGAATTGAGAAAGGCCGCCGCGACCGTTCTGGCGGGAACTCCATTCCTCATTTTCACGCGATGAATGGTATCGGTACTGGTCGCCTGTGCTGAATTGAGGATAATTTTCGGATAGAGATGAACCTGCCTGAGCATGAAGGCAGGAGGCGTCCAGGTCGATGGCACAATATACCAGGGCTTGCGAATTCTACATTTATAGCCAGTGTGCATTCCCTTCTCTTCGCCAGCGGCAACATATGCTTTCAACTCCTCCGGGAGCTGGTCGAAGGGGACCGCTGGCGGTTTCAACAGAAAGGTTGGCGATTGGCTCGTCACATTACTCAGCCAGTCTGCTTCAGAAAAGAGCGCGCCTGCTAGATGGGCCGAGCGACCAACGATGCGCTGCGTATACGGACTCAATTTATGCTGTTCGACCTGTTGTTCCGATAGCACGAAGAACTCGTTCATGCCTGTAACGACGCCGACATCGACATCGATAACGTAGCGGCCAAGAGTGAGATCTGGATGATCTCTTAGCAGGCGGAGCAGGCGCAGTTCATCTTCATCCAGAAAATACATAGGGGTCTTCCGCAGATAACTTGACAAAGAAGGGTAAAGAAGCTATGCTGAGCGCATGGAGAAGCTCTCAATCGAACAAGAATACCAACAGATGCGCCAGATGCTTAACGAGAAGCAGTGGAGACAG
>DAOTTD010000166.1:0-31143 GCA_034438015.1 Ktedonobacteraceae bacterium
GTCGAGCACGCGGGTGATGTGGCCATCCAGCGTAATGCGGTCCAGTTCCTGGTGATTGGGTTCGTTGGCGTAAAACGCGCCGCGGACCGCGACCATGCCGTACCAGGTGCCGTCCGGCTCGAAGTCGCCGACGTCGGGATTGGCGACGGGGTTCGCTTTCAGGAAGGCGCTGAGGTCGGCCACGGTAGTAATCGTGCCGTCTGCATTCACGCGAAAGAGGGTGTTGTCGGTCCCGAAGAGCCCGTGCGAGCAGCCGGCGCCGGCCTCCATCCCGTAGAGGGTCCCGTCGATGAACTGGACGTCAGCCACCCGCTCGTTAAGCCGCCAGAAGCTGGATTCGTCTGACTCGAAGGCAGATTGTCAGCGACTGTGGAGACCACGCCAGCAGGACTAATCTTGGAGATGCGAGCGGTAAAACCGCCTGTATAGGGTCCGATGGGAAATGGAACCTGGGTACATTGTGCGGGGGTAGTCGATTTTGCTCCCCCCGTCCCCCCTCCGCCACATAGAGACTGCCATCGGGCCCGAACGTGAGGCCACGCGGATTATTCAGGCCGGTGGCGAAGACAGTGACCTGATCTGAGGAATGGGTAGGCGCCTGCGCCTGTACATGCACGGTGGCTCTTCCAAGTGGAGCAAGCAGGACCACGGCCAGCACTGCCCCAGCCAGCATGACAAGTCGCACGAGTGTACGTCGCATGAGTTACCTCCTTTGGAACGCTGATTTTGTTTTCAATGATTCATCAGGTGTTCGGCGGTTGATGTCCTTGCCGACGTCCGGTCGGTGTCATCCATAGAAGGGCTACATGTTGTGGCGAACTCCCCCCATATAACCCCACATTAAGCTCAATATAGCAGGAAAGGAGTTATAGACTGGTGGAGATTACATAGAGAAACGGTGATAAACGAATATAATTTGGTTACTATTTCTCAATATGATGAGCTTGTGTAGCTTTGGATCGGAGCATTTTTCAACAGGCTGGGCCTCCTGGCCGTTTCTAGACTCCTGCGGAACTTCCGCGATGCTGTACTAGTCTATCGTATTGCCTCTCGTAGAGCGAGAGAAATACGTCTGTTTGAGAAGACGTAATCTAAGGAGATTCAATAATGCCTACTTTGCCCACCGTAGCCCTCTTTCTACTCGCGGCATTGGGATTGCTCATCATTCCTGGTCCATCCGTCTTATACGTTGTCGCCCGCAGCGTCGAGCATGGCAAAAGGGCGGTGCTGGCCTCTATGTTTTGCTCGGTTCAGCGGTGGGCAAATTTCTCCATAGAAATGCGCATGTCCAGCGTGTGCAGCGTTATATCACGGGATGCATCTACATCGCGCTTGGGTTGACCACAGCTATTATCGGCGCTGAGAGAAAGTGAGCGAGACCAGCCCTCTCACCAGTGATGTGTAGAATGAGCAGGCGCAGGATTCATCATCGGCAGCGGCGAAGAGGTCGTGTGGAACAATACAGGACCCAGCAGAGACCAGGCAACGAAAACAAGCGCGATCAGGGCGACGAGGGCCAGGACGAGGGCAAGCACCTTCATAGGCGTCCAGCTTCTCTGAGGGACGGGCAGCGCGAATGGATCATAAGGGAAGTTCGAACGACCGGGCATACATTTCCTCCTTCACAGACTACGATGAAAATACAGGTTGACAAAAGAATGGATGGTTCACTACTGGCACGATGCAGACCCGTGTTATTTGCAGGATAGCATAATTGGCCGCGAGAGACGCCAGAAGTCCTGGTAGGAGATACATTACTCCCACCAGGACTTCTATAATGATGCGTTAGCGACCGCTATAGTTGGCGCGGCGTTTCTCAAGGAAGGCAGTGACGCCCTCGCGATGATCGGCGGTAGCGATAGCGATATTTTGTAGTTTGCCCTCAAGCTGGAGGGAGGACTGCAGGTCGCCCTCAATAGAGCGGTACATGAGCTCTTTGATCAGGCCGTAGCTGCGCGTCGGACCCTGGGCCAGGCGGCGCGCCAGGGCTGTCGTGAAGGACTCGAACTCTTCGAGAGGGACGCATTTATTGACGAGGCCGATGCGCTCGGCCTCTGGTCCGCTCACCTCGTCGGCAAGCAGGGCCATCTCAAGGGCTTTGCCCAGTCCGACCAGGCGCGGCAGGAAATAGCCACCGCCACCATCAGGAACAAGGCCGATGCGTGCAAAAGCCTCCACAAAGCGTGCATTGTCGGCGGCCACACGCAGATCGCAAGCAAGGGCAATGTTGCAGGAGATGCCGGCGGCAACCCCGCGCACGGCGGCGATAACGGGCTTCGGCATGCCCTCCAGCGCGAGTACGAGACGATGATAGTGGGCGAGATGGTCGCTGACCTTGATGGACTCACCGTTGGACTGAACGACGTTGAAGGCCGACAGGTCCTGGCCGGAGCCAAACGCCCTACCAGCACCGGTGAGAACGACGCAACGAACAGACTCATCGCGCGCAACCTCCTCAACGGCCTCGGTTAACTCCTCCAACATGAGATCATTGAAGGCGTTCAGCACTTCGGGACGATTCATCGTCAGGGTTGCAACCCCTGCTTCCTGCTGGACGAGCAGATGCCGGAAATCGCTTCGCATCAGGTACTCCTCTTCATCAATGCAGTATCCCCAGGCGGACCTATGGAACAAGAAAAAGCTAGATTTGCACGACGCTCCAGTATACAACAGATAGGATCGCTAAATCTTTGGCACGTCGAGCATCAATACTTCGAGCGCGACACGTGTATTTACATTTTGCTCGATCGCTTCCCGCGTTTGCAAGATGGCACGCACCATGCGTTCAGCTTCGGCAGAGCCAACCTTTGCCGCCTGAGTTTGCAAGAGGTCGCGCATATCTACATTCACGGTCAGATCGAGGCAGTTGTTCGCAGCCAGCACGATATCGCGCCACCAGAGCAGCCATAGGTCCAGCAGGGAGTCAACGTTATCGGCGTCCGTGTTGAGGCGCTGCACCAGATCGAAGCGCTGAATCTTGCTCGCTGTGGGTATCTTCGCAAGCATCTCCAACTGCGACCGGCGCTCATCCAGCATCTCGTCGTCCTCCACCGCCTGTACGGCCCAGCCCATGCGTCCGGCGGCGAGCGCGGCGATCAACTCAGACTCCTGGGAATCGACCTCCCAGCGCTGCTGCAAGGCGGTCTTGATCTGCGTCGTGGTCAGCAACTGCATAGGGATCTGCTGCACACGCGAAAGGATCGTCGGCAGCAACAGACCGGCATCGGGGACCGTCAGCAGGAGCACAACATCCGGTTCGGGCTCCTCCAGCGTCTTCAGGAGACAGTTGGCTGCCTGCTGATTCATCTCATGGGCATTCTGTATGATAAATATATTGCGCCGTCCCTCCAATGTACGGCGGGCGGAATCGCTTTGCAGCGCGCGGACCTGCTCGATGAGAATAAATTGTTTGTCGGGCGCCTTCGCGACGATGTGCACGTCCGGGTGATTGCCGTGCATGACCTTGCGACACGAGAGGCACGTATTGCAGGGATCGGTGGGAGAGACGCGCGGATCGGGTCCGCCCGTACAGAGCAGGGTCTGCGCGAAACGGTGCGCAAGCAGGGCTTTCCCGATATGCATAGGGCCGGTAAAAAGATAGGCATGGCGTACCTGCTGCGCGGCGATGGTGCGGCGCAGAATGTCGATGGAATGCTCGTGCCCGACGATATCCCAGCTTTGAGACTGAATCTGTTGGGTTACCATGCAAAACATACTAGCAGAAACCAGGAGTAATAGCAAGAAGGGGCATGATAAGCCACGTTATGGTATACTATGCAAATGAGTACCTGCTTTAGCTACATCTCACACCTGACATGCAGCCTCGTCGCTACGATGCTGACTATTAGTCTTTGCTGCGCCAGGCTGCGGCCCGGTCGTGGTCTATCATCACCTGTTGGAGGCACAGTTTTTGAAACCTGCTGAGAGAATAATCGTATACACAAAGGGGAATGGTTCGCCAGATACCCTTGTGCCTGTCTACTAGCTCACAGCGGTTTCTGGACATATGTGCTATGCTAGCTCAAGAGAATGTTCTATAGATATGCTGTTATACTCTGGTTTTCTATAAGGTTGATGTAACCGATGGATACCTCTATCCGTTTCTACAATACGAATAGTACTTTGCGCTCGTCAAGAGATGACGAGCATACGGGCCGTTCCCATAATCCAACAGCGAATGAGGATGGTTGTGCGGTCGCTGGCGGCGAGGAGGAAGAATTATCTGCATCCTTGCCGCCAGCGACCGCACAACCAGAGCAGACGGTGGAAAAGGTCGAGGTCGCAGACTTTGAGGCTATATTTCAGCGCTTCCAGGTCCCGATCACCAATTTCATCTACCACCTCATCGGCAATCGTGAACAGGCCTATGATCTTGCACAAGATGTATTCGTAAAAGCATACAAAGCACTATTGGGAGGGACTGTCGTACAACCGGGGGCACTGTCGGCGTGGCTGTATCGCATAGCAGCCAACACCACCACGGACTCCCTGCGGAGACGACGCCTGATCTCGTGGCTACCGCTCTCGTTGTTCAACGAAGACCGCGGCATCGGCGCCGGGGTCATTTCGGACTCAGGAGGCACGGCTGACAGCTTCAACAATAACGGAGATGAAAATGGCGGTCAGGAGATGCGTCTCAGCGCGGTCAGTGCGCTGTATGAACGTGGAGGGTACGATGGAGGGCGTTTCGAGAGTCGCGTAGCCGATCGTGAGATCGTGGAGCGCGTCTTCAAACAACTGCCGCCGAAGTACGCAGTCTGCCTATGGCTTTATGAGAACGACGGACTCTCCTGTGCAGAGATCGCAGACGTACTCAGTATTAGCGCATCAGCCGTAAAGATGCGCTTAATGCGGGCCAGAGAGCGGTTTATTGGCCTGTATAACAAAGAGGTCGGTGAAGATTGAACTGTAGCCAGGCGCGGACATTGCTCGCCGCATATCGTGAACTGAAAAAAGGACAGATGGATACGACTGCACTGGAGGTGCATCTCAGTAGCTGTGCAGCCTGTCGAGCATACCTTACCCAGAATAGCCTCGTTGGTGAACGACTGCGCTCGTTGCCAGCGATCGAGCCATCTGCCGATGCGCATACAAAGCTTATGAAGGCGCTAGCGACCGAGCACGCTCGCTATATTCAGAGCACGCCAGCCTCTGCGCAATCCATCCCTGTACCGACCTTTCTTGCCCCCTATTTAAAAGAGCACGCGCAGGCAAATAATATTGCCGCGTTTTCAACGGCAACCACGGGTCCGCTACCAGTCATTCAGACACCGCACAGGCGCAGAAATACGCAGCGGCTCTTTTTGATGAACCACTTTGCTATCGTCGGCCTGGCAGCCGCCTTCCTGATGGTCATCATGCTGGGGGGATTAACCTCGCTGGTGATTCTGGCGAAGCGTGGTGTGCCGGAGCAGGCGCCCGCAAGTTTCGTGCAACTTTCCCAGATCACCCTGACAAGCTATACAACGGAGACAACCTATCCACATATCGCGAGTGCGGTGGCCGATCGTCAGGATATTTACTACACTGCCACTAACGATCTCAACACTGGTTGGATGCTTTCAGTGCTGGACAATCAGACAAATATAAGCACGCCGCTCATCTCCAAAGAGAGCGCGAGTCCGCTGATCGTCTTAAGTTCTTCCAACGACTGGCTGATCTGGCTTCGATACGACCTGCCTAAAAAGGTGGTCAGCAAAAATACGCATACGCACAGCACTACCACTCACGAAGTACGGACCTGGAGTTTGAAGGCAACGTACCTGGGAACAGATCCAGCGAGCGCCCTCACTTCATCGACGCCGATCACACTGAGCAAAGGCACGTTCGATACGGCCACAGCGCCGACCTGGATCAACACGCCCATTCCGGGGACGTGGCTGACGAAGGACACACTCCTCGTCACGAGCATCGATGCGAAAGGCAGATCCCACCTCACACGCTACGAGCTGAACGCGGAGAAAACTCCACAGGCGACCGAGCTTGCGACGGTCAGTGATGGTCACATCCTTACATCGCCCACGGCCAATAGGGGCGACACGAGCATCTACTGGGACGAAGAATGGATGAGCGGGAATAACATACTTCACAGCACCATC
This sequence comes from Ktedonobacteraceae bacterium, assembly GCA_034438015.1. Lineage (GTDB taxonomy): Bacteria > Chloroflexota > Ktedonobacteria > Ktedonobacterales > Ktedonobacteraceae > JACDAE01. Next base: position 6,099 of record DAOTTD010000166.1, read on the forward strand.
TGGGCACAGAAAATCACTCCGGCGGCGCTTCCCTTGTACGGCAAGTGGACGCGACAGACAACTACCGATACATACCAGTTCAGCACGGATGGAACGTTCTTCCGCCCGCAGGTCGTCAACGATACGCTATTCCTGCTCAATGTAAAGGCGGCCAATACAGCCAGTGCGCTTCAGGCAAAAGCGAGCGCCACTGCGAATAGCACGCCTGATGCTACTGCGACCTCGACGGCGCTACAGAATTCGACAGCGCTGGCAAGAACAGACCCGACCATTTACGGACTCCAGCCCGACGCACAGTTGCAGGGTACGTTGCAGACGTTCTCGGCGCTAGACGACACGCCCGTCCAGATGCTACTGGACAGTAACAGTCTTGTGCAGGCTCCCCAGGCGGGAGCGCGCTTCATCCTCTGGCAGAACAGCAACAACAAAAGGATTGGCATGTACGACGTTGTTGCCAGGCAACCAGTTATAGTGGGAGCGAACTCGATCCCAAACAATACGGCCCTGCTGGCGGTTAATGAAGATACAGCCGTCTGGATGGATAGCACGAGCAGCACGGCGGCAAGCACACCCACTACAGGTGCGTCAATCACCTTTAGCACATTTAACTGGCCGACGCGATCGTCCGTCACAACAGGTCGGTAGTTTTTTGCTCTCCGTAGAACATGAGTCATCCTGTTGTCTCTTCAGGACCCCTCAGCGCCAGAGGCGCTTCGCAAAAAAGAACGCCCGTTTGCGCTAGAGGTCAAACGTCTTCGCAATCAACATACGCTGCACCTCGCTGGTCCCCTCGCCGATCTCATTGACCTTGACGCTGCGCCAGTAACGCGAGACGGGATACTCGTCCATAAAGCCGTAGCCACCGTGGATCTGCACGGCCTGGTCGGCGGCGCGTTTGGCAGTCTCGGAGGCGAAGAGCTTGGCCATCGACGCCTCACGCGTGTACGGTTTGTTCTGCATATGCAACCAGGCGGCCTTATAATACATCAGGCGTGCAAGCTCGATCTCGGTAGCCATATCGGCAAGTTTGAAGCGAATGGCCTGGAACTTACTGATAGGCTTTCCAAACTGCTTGCGCTCCTTCGCGTAGCTCAACGCCTCATCCAGGCAGGCCTGAGCCAGACCGACGGAGAGGGCGGCGATGGCGATACGGCCAGCGTCGAGGATCTGCATAAACTGCTTAAAACCGTCGCCACGGCGGCCCAGAATATTCTCAGCGGGGACCGCGCACTCTTCGAAGGATAGAGGACGCGTGTCGGAAGCCTTCCAGCCCATCTTTTTGTATGCCTTCCCGATAACATAGCCGGGAGTATCTTTGGGCACGATGATGTTGGTGATCTCTTTATGGCCGTCCGGCTGCTTACCCGTCACGGCGGTAATGGTGACGCCGGCGGTCATAGCGGTACCGGCGTTGGTGATAAACGCCTTCGAGCCATTGATGTGCCACTGACCATCCTGGAGCACGGCGCGAGTCTGCGTTCCGCCTGAGTCGGAGCCGGCCTCCGGTTCGGTGAGACCAAAGGCCCATAATTTTTCGCCCGTTGCCAGGGGTAGCAGGAAACGTTCTTTCTGCTCCTGGCTACCAAAGAGGTAAAACGGGGTCGCGCCCAGCGAGGTGTGGGCCTCCATCGTGATACCAACCGAGACATCGCCGCGCGAGACCTCTTCGATGGCGAGGCAGTAAGAGAGGAAATCGGCTCCGGCACCGCCATACTCTTCCGAGAAGGGGAGACCTAACAGGCCCAGCTCGCCCATCTTGCGGATCAAGGCGTACGGGAACTCACCGGTCGCGTCCATCTCTTCCGCCAGTGGCCTGATCTCCTGTTGCGCGAACTCCCTGCATGTATCTCGGATGGCTGTCTGCTCCTCGTTGAGTGTAAAGTCCATGTAGCGTGCCTTTCTTCTTTCCATCAAACGCATATGTAAATGCGACCATTAAGCATAGTAATTATACGAGATCAGGGCAAGGCGGGGAATATGGGCATAGGTGCGGGCTACTCAATAACAGAGCCCAGTAGGTCAAGGCCGCGCATTTCAGCCTCTGTGTACCAGCACCTTTGCTCTTGTTCTTCAAGAGGCCGCGAGATTGTGCTGGTTATGATTTCATAACTCCAAAGAGAGAATATACACCATTTCACTCCTTTTTCTCCGTAGCCTCATTCTGCTGTACCCATTACTCTGTATTCTGGAAGAATGAGCGGTAAACGCCAGACCTGTTGAATAGTGTATATAGTGTATAAGGGAGGCATAGTTATGACCAATGCTTCTGCTCAACTTGCTGTAGAGCACGATCTGAACGATATAGAGGCGCTCCAAGCGCCGACCAAAGCGGTCAATGCCGGGTTTCAAATGCTCTTGTCTCTGGCGAACCTCGTCATTTGGCTGAGCATTTTGCCGATCAGCCAAATCCTCTTGCCTACGCAAATTGCCGCTCTCAGTGCGGCGAATAAGTTCACGAACCTGACCATCGCTACTGTCGTCGGCGTCCTTGCCGCGGTCATCACCAATCCCATTGCCGGTGCGCTCAGTGATCGCACCACGTCGCGCCTGGGTCGGCGACGACCCTGGTTCATCGTCGGGTCCCTGCTCTCGGCGGTAACCCTTGCGCTGATGGCTAACTCCGCTAGCTTTGTCGCGCTGGTGGCCTGGTGGGCGATCTTCCACATTGCGGCCAATGCGATACTGGCCGGGCTCTCAGCCGTCGTCCCCGATCAAGTGCCCGTACGTCAGCGAGGCACTGTCTCGGCATTTGTCAGCCTCTCCTTGCCGCTGGGAGCAGTCATTGGTGCGCTGCTTGTCACCCGCGTCGCCAGATCCACCCAGATGTCCTATTATATCTTCATTGCCCTGCTGCTGATGGTCATGATGTTCTTCATCCTGGTATTACGCGACAAGCCACTGCCAAAGGAAGCTGCACCGCGTTTCCATCTTGGGACCTTTCTTGCCGGCTTCTGGGTCAATCCAGTGAAGTATCCTGATTTTGGCTGGGCCTGGCTCACGCGCTTCCTGGTCTATCTGAGTTACTTTACGTCACTGGGCTATCTCTTGTACTTTCTGCAAGATGCGGTGCATTACCAGAAGGCGGCACAGGGAGTCACCACCTTTCAAATCATCCTGACGGGGACGCTCCTGATCGCCTCGGTGGTGAGTGGCATGCTCTCTGACAGGCTCCAGCGCCGCAAGGTCTTTGTCATCGGTGCCAGTCTGGTGATCGCACTCTCCTTCCTGATCCTGGCGTTCTTCCAAACCTGGGTTGCTGTCGAGCTTGCCGGTGCAGTGCTTGGCATCGGCTTTGGAGCCTATCTGGGTGTCGACATCGCGCTGATTACGCAATTGCTGCCATCAGCCAACGCGCGTGGGAAAGACCTTGGAGTGATCAATATCGCTAACGCCTTTCCACAAGTCGTGGGGGTCACCATTGCCGCCTTCGTGGTGAACACGTTTCACAGTTACACGCTGCTCTTTGTGGTTGCAGCCGTCCTGGCCGTGCTTGGGGCAGTCCTGATCCAACGAATTAAGAGCGTGCGCTAAGCGCGAGGAGACGCAGACGGGAGTGCTGCTAGGCTTCATCTCAATCAGGCGACTCACCATAACACGGGTGTTATGGTGAAGTCGTCCAATAGGTACAAGGTCGTCTATTTTATTGGGTGACGGTCTTGCTGCTCTCCACACGAGCTCCGACGCCGCGACGCAGCATGGGGACCTTATTTAGCTCTTCCCAGGGAGCGTCGATGTCCGTGCGACCAAAGTGGCCGAAGGCGGCGGTTGGCTGGTAGATGGGACGGCGCAGGTTCAGTGCCTGGATGATGCCAGCCGGGCGCAGATCGAAGTGCTCGTTGATCAGGCGGATGATCTCCTCGTCCGAGACTTTGCCGGTACCGAAGGTCTCGACGAAGAGAGAGAGCGGGCGCGCAACGCCGATGGCATAAGAGACCTGGAGTTCCAGGCGATCGGCGAGACCGGCGGCAACAATATTTTTAGCGATATGGCGCGCGGCATAGGCAGCGGAGCGGTCGACCTTGGTCGGATCTTTGCCACTGAAAGCGCCGCCGCCGTGGCGCGCCATGCCGCCGTAGGTATCGACGATAATCTTGCGTCCGGTCAGGCCAGCATCGCCCATTGGTCCACCGGTGACGAAGCGGCCAGTGGGATTGACAAAGATCTTCGTGGCATTGTCGAGCAGGTGCGCGGGAATGACAGGCTTCACGACATGCTCGATCACGTCCAGGCGAATCTGCTCTTTATCGATGTAATCGGCGTGCTGCGTCGAGATGACGACCGTATCGACGCGCACCGGACGCCCGTTCTTATATTGCACCGTGACCTGGCTCTTGCCGTCGGGGCGCAAATAGGTCATCGGGCCACTACCTCCCCAGGAGCGGCGGCGCACCTGTGAGAGCTGGCGGGTCAATTGATGAGCAAGGCTGATCGGCATCGGCATATATTCGGGCGTCTCATTGCAGGCGAAACCGATCATCATGCCCTGGTCGCCGGCGCCGATGCGCTCCAACTCACCATCGCTGAGATGGACCGGGCCGTCCTTTGCCTCCACGGACTGGCTGACGCCCATATCGATATCGGGCGACTGCTTGCCGATAGAGGTCACAACGCCGCAGGTGCGATAATCAAAGCCATAATCGGCATTGATATAGCCCACCTGCTCAATTGTCGAGCGTACAAGAGCGGGGATATCGACCCAGGCGGAGGTCGTGATCTCGCCTGCAACCAGCACCAGGCCTGTTGTCGTCGCCGTCTCGCAGGCCACGCGCGCCTGCGTATCCTGGACGATGATGGCGTCGAGGATCGCATCCGAGATCTGGTCACACAGCTTGTCGGGGTGCCCTTCAGTAACCGACTCGCTGGTGAAGAACGTTCTGGCACTGTCCATAAAACTACTCATTGACGAATTTTTCTCCTTTGCAACTACGTAAAGACATGCGTATGTATGGTCATAGCCTCTAGAGGCATAAACTGGATCAGGGGGTTGTCTGTAACGGGCACAAAAAAACCCCTGTTTTGCAGGGGTATAGTGCACTTGCACATTCCCCTCATCTTGCGGAACTATCCGCCGGAATTGGCACCCTTCCTGTATAAGGACAGGCGGGTTGCCGGGCTTCATCGGGCCGTTTCCCTCCACCTCTCTTGATGAGAGCGATTCACTCGCGGGCTCTGTTGTATGTGTGCGGTGAATGTAAGCAGTAAAGCTTATTGTTAGTATTCTACGCTACAAACGGACTCTTTGTCAAATCGTCCCAATTCACCTTACGTTCTGCCATTGTCGTTTCCCCTCTCCTTCCTCCTCCGTTCGCTCAAAGAGAGAGAAGATTAGGGGAGGCGCCTTGTGAAGTGCCTCCCCTGATGAACATGGTACGCCGCAGGCTATGTGCCCGACTCCCAGGAACCGAGGTATTTCTCCTGCTCAGGCGAGAGGGTATCGATGCGCACACCCATCGCATGCAGTTTGAGGCGCGCGATCTCTTTATCCAGATCAGCGGGCAGCGTGTAGACGTGTGGCTGCATCTCATGCGCGTGAATGCGCATGTATTCAGCGCCAAGAGCCTGATTGGCGAAACTCATATCCATAACGCTGGCTGGATGGCCCTCGGCGGCGGAGAGATTGACGAGACGGCCCTCGGCCAGCAGGTGGACATGGCGGCCATCAGGATATATGTACTCATCAACAAAATCGCGCACACGCCGCTTACTGGTGGCAATCTGCTCAAGCGCCGGGATGTTGATCTCATCGTTAAAGTGTCCGGAGTTCGCAATCAGCGCGCCATCCTTCATGCGCTCAAGGTGAGCACGATCGACGACATTGACATCACCAGTCACTGTGATGAAGATATCGCCGAGGGCGGCGGCCTCGACGCCAGGCATGACGCGATAGCCATCCATCACCGCTTCGAGCGCGCGCGTCGGATTCACCTCGGTCACGATCACGTTTGCGCCCATGCCGTGAGCACGCGAGGCAACACCGCGACCGCACCAGCCATAGCCAAAGACAACAACCGTGCGACCGGCCAGGAGGATATTGGTCGAGCGGATAATCGCATCGATAGAGCTCTGGCCTGTACCGTAGCGATTATCGAACAGGTGCTTGGTATCGGACTCATTGACGGCCAGCACAGGGAACTTGAGCACGCCGGCGCGCTCCATGCTATACAGGCGGATCACGCCCGTCGTCGTCTCCTCCATGCCACCAATGATCGTAGGAATCAACTCGGTACGCGTCGTATGCAGCGTCGAGACGAGATCGCAGCCATCGTCCATGGTCATCTCGGGCTTGTGATCGAGGGCGGCATTGATATGGCGGTAGTAGGTCTCTTCATCCTCGCCCTTGATCGCAAAGGTGGGGATGCCGTACTCGCTCACCAGCGCCGCCGCCACATCGTCCTGTGTCGACAGCGGATTGGAGGCGCACAGCACCAGATCGGCGCCACCGGCCTTCAAGGTAATCGCCAGGTTGGCCGTCTCGGTCGTAATATGTAAGCAGCCAGACATGCGCATGCCCTGCAGTGGGAGATCCTTTGCGAAGCGGTCGCGGATCAGGCGCAGGACCGGCATATCTTTTGCGGCCCATTCGATGCGGTCTTTTCCGCGAGGGGTCAGCGAGAGATCCTTCACATCTCCCTGTGTTGAAGTTGTCATAAACCTTTATTTTCCCTTCTTCCCTTATATCAGGATTGGACAAAGTAGAGAGTACGGACACGCCATGCATAAGTCAGGCGTAGACAGTGAAAACCACCCTTGTGGGTGGCAGAAGATACAGTAGCGGGCGCGCCCATTTCCCATTCCACCTCAAAAAGTAAGTACGCCCCATGCGTAACGCTCTATTCTACAACATTCTCGTGTCACATAAGGATGAGTACCTATCTGTCGCCCTGGCGCCAATCGGGATCGAAGTGCGAACAGTCCACCAGCTCTCTGTAGCGTGCGGCGATATCGTTCATCGTCAAGGCGCGCAGGCCATCGATGCTGAAATCGGAGCAGACATAGGAGCCAATAATGTTCCCATGCACCACCGCGCGCTTGAGATCATCAACCGCGTAGGTGCCATCGGGAGCAGGTCTGACCGTCGAGAGATAGCCCAGCAGTCCACCGGCGAAGGCATCGCCGGCCCCGGTTGGATCGATCACCTCTTCAAGCGGGTACGAAGGTGCGCTAAAATACGTACCGTCGGCCCCGAAAAGGAGCGCACCATAGCTGCCTTGCTTCACAATCACATATTTCAAGCCCAACGCAAAGAGCTCACGGACACCAGCTAAAATGCTCGCCTGTCCGGTATACTGTCGTACTTCCTCCTCGCTCATCAGGAGCACATCCACGCGCTTGATCACCTCGGTTAAGCGGGCGCGCCCGGTCTTGATCCACAGCTCCATAGTATCGAGGACGGTGAGGCGGGCATGGGGAGCCTGGTCAAGGACCTCCATCTGGAGCTCCGGCTGAATATTGGCGAGAAAGAGCAGATCGCTATCCTGGTACTCGACAGGGATCTGCGGGTGGAAGTCCGCGTAGACCCCCAGTTGGGTATCGAGGGTATCACGGGTATTCATATCCATATGATAGCGACCGCTCCAGTAGAAGGTCTTCCCCTCCTGAATCTGCAGACCGGCGAGATTCACGCGTCGCTCGCGCCAGAAATCGAGGTATTCACGCGGAAAGTCGCTGCCGACAATCGCGACCAGATTCACCCGATCGTAGAGCGAGGCAGCGGTCGAAAAGTAAGACGCAGCTCCGCCCAGGATCCAGTCCCGGCGTGCAAAAGGCGTCTCGACGGCATCAAAGGCCACGGAACCAACAACAAGAATAGACACTCCATCCTCCACAACAAATTGTTACGATCAACATGCGTAATGCTAAACAGGAGTAGCATCGCTCAAATGTTCGATCACGCCATCGAGAAAGGCCAACGAGCTATGAAACTTCTCGCGCGCCATCTCGCGCGCGGGCGCGGTATTCAACGACTGGTAGAGTTCAATAAAGCGCTCTTCGATATGCCGAAGAATAGCGGCCAGCACCTCGCCAGTCACCGCGCGGTTGGGATAACGTGCACCGAACTCAATTAGAGATGTTACCACAGCCAGACCACTTAGTCGACCGAGTTTATCGGCATCATAGAGGATCAGCCCTTCGATAGGCGCGTCGTTCCGCTCCTCGGCAGCGATGGGGTTCGCATGCACCAGGATCGCCCGCTCCACCCGCGCAATGCGTTCAAAGGGCATATGCAGCTCATGCAGGAGTTCCACAGCCATAGCAGCCGATTGCACCTCGTGCTCCTGAAATCCATGCACCGCCGTCGATATGTCGTGCAGATAGGCGGCAATGATCAGCGCATCGTTATCAATCGTCACCGTCTCGTCCTGGGCTTCCAGTTCCAGAGCAAGCATTTTACAGTTCGCAACCACCGCGCAGACATAGCGAAAGCCCTCATGCCCCAGCATCTCCTCCGCATGGAGAGCAACGGCCTGTACGACTTCTGTATTCATCAAAAATTAAACCTTCCCAATAGTGTTCTCGCTCACAAACAGCCGGCACAGAGCGGGCGTGTAGGGAGCGCGAAGTATGCCATTTTCAGTGATAATAGCGCTCACCAGGGTATGCGGCGTCACATCGAACGCGGGATTGGCGACCTGCACACCTGATGGCGCGATTGCGACGCCGCCCACGGTCGTGACCTCGCCTGGATTGCGCTGCTCGATCGGAATAAGCTCGCCCGATGCAAGCGTCAGATCGATCGTAGAGCAGGGCGCGACGACGTAGAAAGGAATAGAGTGTGCTCGCGCCAGCACCGCAAGGCTATACGTCCCGATCTTGTTTGCCACATCACCGTTCGCAGCAATACGATCGGCGCCCACGAAGACCGCCTTGATTGCCCCCCGGCGCATAAAGTGACCGGCCATGTTATCCGTGATCAGCGTCAGAGGAACGCCCTGCTGCTGCAACTCCCAGGCGGTCAGGCGCGCCCCCTGCAGCACGGGGCGCGTCTCATCGACAAATACATGGATGTGCTTGCCCGCCTGCTGAGCCGTATAGATAGGAGCCAGGGCCGTCCCCATGCCTGAAGTAGCGAGCGCGCCGGCGTTGCAGTGGGTCAGGAGCGTATCGCCATCGGCGATCAGTTCAGCCCCATGAGCACCCATCTGACGGCAGGCGGCGGCATCTTCTTCCGCGATCGCCAGAGCCTCATCACGCAGGCGCGACAGCAGGCTTTGAGGAGCGGCATGCGCCATATGCTCGACACAGCGTAGCATGCGCTCAATGGCCCAGAACAGATTGACGGCGGTCGGACGCGTGTGAGCAAGCAGTTCTCCTACGGAGATGAGATGGGCCTGCAAGGCGACGCTCGAAGGCGCCTCCTCACCACCGGTACCTTCGTGTAAATAGCGATGGGCCGCAAGCAGCATACCCATAGCAGCCGTCACACCGATCGCTGGCGCGCCACGCACCTTCAGCGTCATGATCGCATCAGCCACCTGTTGTTCATGGGTAAGACGAAGAAAAACAACCTGCTGCGGCAGAAGCGATTGATCAATCATGCATACAGCCGCCTGCTGGGCAACCTCTTCCTCCCACCATACTGTACGTACGCGCTGATTTTGCACAGCCATCGAATAGCCGTCTCCTTCTTCGCGGTGGGACATTGCGCGCTTATCGTCCAAAGCTGCTATATCTCCCCATGATGTAACGAAAGGAATAGTATACCTTGAGCGTGCAAACCCAATAGTACTAACTTAGAAGCTATTAACAGCGAGAAATCCACACAAGTATGTTACCATGATAATCGATACATCACGCTACTGCAAGTAAACATGACTACTTTAAGGCATGTTACTGATAGCGTTGGTTGTCCGTTCCACTACACAGAAGGATAAAGCCCCTCCGCGCCGGATGTGTCCGATGATACGGCCTCCGCGTCGCCCGGAAGCAAGCTATATGCTATCACTTGCATGGAACGGACAAGATGATAATTGTAGCTATCGAAGGGATTGTAGCGCATGGCCCGGGTGGAAACCAGGGAGAGTTCCTGGTCCTTTGAACAAATTTACGACGAATATAAGACACCCATCTATAATTATGTGTATCACCTGGTAGGGGACCGCGAACAGGCTGATGACCTGACGCAGGACACCTTTTTAAAGGCATTCCGGGCCCTGCCGAAGATGGACGCGAATCTGAAGCTATCGGCATGGCTTTATCGTATCGCGACAAATACCGCCTATGATGCGCTACGTCGTCGCAAATTGATAGCGTGGCTGCCATGGCAAGATCTCGATCATGAACCAGCCGATGTGGAGAGTGCTGATCCACAGGAGATTTACGGCACGACTGAGCTGGTACGAGCTGCGCTCCGGCGTATGCCACAGCAATATAGAGCCGCATTGCTCCTGTATACACAGGAGGGCTTCTCCTACAGTGAAATCGCCCATGCACTCAATATCGCTGAGAGTGGTGTCAAAATGTATCTTTCGCGTGCTCGGCAATCGTTTCGAGAGCACTACAAAGTTCTGGAGCAAGGAGGAGCTGTAAGATGAACTGCGAGCAAGTCAAGGAATTACTCAGTCCCTACCTTGACGATGCGCTCGCGCCGGAGGAACGCCGCACTGTAGCTGCGCACCTCGAGCATTGTCCCGAGTGCAACAGGATGCTGGCCGACTTCCATCGTTTCGACACACTCCTTGCCCAGATGCCTCACATCAGTCCAGATGCCGCCCTGCGCGAGCGGATCTTCTCTTCGCTAGAATATCTTGAGTTGACCGGAACTTCCGGCGCGCTCGACAGGTTAGCAGGGTCAACTATTCCCCAGCAACGGATACGGCCAGGCGCACGTCCACGGCTCGTCGCTCTGCCCGGAGGTCGCGGCAAGCAACCACCGGTTTATAAAGATGCCGGTGGAAGAGAAGCCAGGCCGCACAGAGACCGGGTAGGATGGGGACAGCGCGCGATGCAGGTCGTGATAGCAGCGACCGTTCTGCTGACCCTCGGCATCGGGGGCTTTATCGGGTGGAACCTGTGGCAGAAACAGACGACTGTAGCGAATAATGTCAACAGCATTACGCCACCCGCTGCGCTTCAGCAGGGACCTATCCCGGCAGGGACGCGTTTCCTCTTCCCACGCAGCGGCGCCCTCTGGAGCGCTCCCAGTGATGGCAGTAACGCCGTGCGTCGCCTGACGCCTACGCAGACCACTGTCGCGACGGGCTGGACGGTGAGACCGGCACTTGTCGGTCGCAGCGCTGGTGACCTGGTGGCCTATATCGATTTACAGCAGGGGCGCGTGCATATCGTACGCAGCGATGGACAGAACGATACCGCTATCCAGCAACCGCTGCTCCAGTCCGACCAGATATTACCCGCTCAGTGGAAAACAGGGACCGGGTCGACGATACTCAACAGTCTTGCATGGTCCAAAGATGGCAGCATGTTAGCGTTCATCGCCGCGCCCAGAGGCATTCCGCAGCTCTACATCTATACGCCCGGTACAGGAGCGTTACAGCAGGTCGCGCTTCCTATGGCGGGAGCCGTCTCTCACCTCGTATGGTCGCCTGATGGCATACGTATCGCCTTCGAAGTGCAAGCGAACGGCAATGTTTATATCCTGGACTACAACACACAGAATCGCGATGCGCTCACCCTCTCCACGGTAACTGAACGCCCTGGTGACACGGTCCTCTTGTTAGACTGGTCATCAGGGACAATGGTGCCCACCCTGACCTGGAGCGTGGGAGGCGCCGGGCACATACACAGCATCTGGAAACAGAGCGTTGCGGGAAATATGGGACCGACCCTACTGATCAGTGGCGACTATCTAGAGGCGCAATACAGCCAGCATGGTCGCGGCGGAACGGGGAGCTGGCTGCTGGTGGCAAACAACGCCCCAGGAGCTATTGTTACCCTTAACCTGGTCGGCAGCCTGGAGATGGTAACTTCAGGCCAGCAGGTAAGCGCCGCGCAGTGGTCTCCTGATGGCCTCTCAATAGGCTATTTCGCTACCCTTGTATCTAGAAGCGGCGCCTACCATGTTGTAAACACGCTCACTGGCGTGGACACACTGATCGCTACAGGCGTAGCAATTGACCCGGCGCCCACCTGGTCTGCCGACAGTAGCCATCTGGCGTACAGCATAGGCGTACGCACGCAGATCGTCACTTTACAGGGTCCTGGTCCAGCGCAGTCGCTCAAACAGCAGGGAACGGCCACGGCATTGAGCTGGTCCAGCACAATTCCATCGCAACTGGTGCTTGTTGTGAACGGTGGGCAGCAGCACGGCATCTACCTGGTAGATACACAGCACAATACATCGTTACAGTTAGATAAAGGCAATATACAAGGTCCAATTCAATGGTCTGAGATTCCATAAAATAAAGTGGAGAAGCGAGAACGGGTTATCGGCCTGGATGGGGACGCAAGATTCAGAAACGCAGCGAGGTTAATCGACATAGAGGGCAGAAGAGCGAATTTCTTTCCGCACCAAAAATTGCCCCCAAAAGTGATAACAATTTGCTCACTTATGCGTTATAATACATAAGCCTGGGATGGAAGGCAGGATGTATGTGGGCAAGCAGATCCACCTCGACGAGCAGCTTGTAGCATATGTTCGGGTTTTCGTGCAACCTTTTCCCCATGGGGTTGGCACGCGCGCCTCCTGGAGCTTCGCGTTTCGCTTATGCGCACGCGTGGTAAGGGGAGAACGAGCTGGCACCCCGTCCTCTCCTTACTTTTCCACATAGAAAGGGCAGCATGCGGTTCATCGGGCGGTCACGTGAGGGAACACTTACCGTTTATACGGTTTTCATATTTCTGCTCTGCATAATTCTCTTTATGCTATTCTCATGGATTCTACTGGCGGTCTACTCCAGAAACGGAGCCATGAGCACAGCCCGGTTCCACCTGACCCTCATTAAGCAAGCGTACCAGGTACACACTGACACGCTCAAAAACGATCTGAGAAAAGCGACTACAGATAAAGGCCTTATCGCTACAGCGACACAGCAACCCTTCACTCCGACAGCACAGAGCCACCTGCAAAACTTGCTCACGGGACCTTTCACACGGGATCGTCTCTCCATAATCGCACTTGTATCCAGCGATCAGCAGGTGCTAGCACAGTTGGGCAACACAACGCTCTCAAAACGAGAGCTCGCCGGACAGTTCGGTCCACTCATAGGGCAGGGACTACGAGGGCAGACAATCGCAGCCATACAGCAGGGCATTAGCGAGCCTCATAGAGCGAAGTCGAACTGGTCGTTGAGCGTCGCCATACCCGTGCATGCCAGCAACGGCACAACGGCAGGCGTGCTCCTGGCATTTCAGGCCATCGACGACGACTTCGCGCATCTATTGACGCAAGGTGCCGACGCAACAGCGCTGCTCTGTATAAAAGGACAGATGCAGGGAGTCAGCGGGATCTCGCTACAGGACCTGTTTCTGCAGCAGAATGGGAATGAAAGCAAAGCCTGCACAGCGGGCGCGTCTATGAAGCTCGGCCAACATTATTTCACACTGGCAGAGTTCGTCGACGGTCAGAACGCCGACTCGGGGATGCTGGTGGCAGTGGCAATCGAGCCGCTTTACATCTTCAACAGCGGCGACATGCGCTTCCTACTCATTATTCTGGGTATGGGCGTCTTTATGTCCAGTACGGGCATTCTAGCGCATACCCTTATGAAGCGCTTCCTGTTTACACAGCCGCTACGACAGCTCCTGGCGCATATCCAGCCGCTCGTCGTGAACACTGTTGAGCAGCAGGCGGAACAGGGCAGCGACGAGATCGCGCAGCTCACGCAGTCCTTCAACCTACTGGCCGATGAGCTTGAAAACGAAAGCCAGGCAATGGTGGAGCAGATGAGCAACCTCTTAATTATGAGCGACGCACTGATCTCGACCCTGAACCTGGAGCATCTGCTTGGAGAGATCGTCACGCGCCTGGGCAATATCATGAAGGTCAAACATGTATCGCTGTTGCTCTATGGACGTGAGATGCTCACGCCATGGGCGGTCGCGCAGTGGTCGGAGATAGCGGGTCAGGTCGTCGACGCATACAGCGCGCCCAATTCGCTCTTCTCGCACTCGTTACAGCAGCCGGGCGCAGTTACCGTGCATGCCGACCCCGATGCGGATATCACCCTGGCAATCACTTCAAAGATGGCCGCCATCACCAACACACGGCTGAGTAGGGCCAGTGGAAAACGAAAAGCGATCCAGGGAGACACGCCGGAGACGCAGTCCTATGGGCTGCGCCGACCACGCATTCCTCGCCTGGCTGTACGAGATCTGGATCAGATCTTGAGTCGCATGGTGATTCAGCGGCACAAAATTGCTTATGGAGAGGATATCGCGACTATCGATCGGGCGCGCCAGGGCAAGTGGGCGCAGATGGCTTTAGAGGCCGGGTATCGCTCGGCGATCGCGGTTCCCCTTCTCTTGCACGACCAGGCAATCGGCGCCTTCATACTCTATACGGATACGCCACGCCCGATCAGCAGCCGCGACACCTTTCTCCTGAGCACCGTTACGGCACAAGCAGCGGTAGCAATTCAGAACGCCCTGCTCTTCGCGGAGATCAAGGAAAAGAATGCGGCCCTTGAGCGTGCCAGTCATTTAAAATCGCAGTTCCTGGCAAATGTAACGCACGAATTACGTACTCCTCTGCACAGTATTATCAGTTACGGGGGTTTAATACTAGAGGGATACGACGGGACATTGACGGCTGAGCAGGAAGAGCATGTTCAGTTTATGGTCAATAGGGCCGAAGACCTGTCGCAACTGGTCGACGACATGCTCGACCTCTCGAAGATAGAGGCCGATCGCATCGAGGTCAAAGTCGAGGCGATCGAGCTGCAGCCGTGCCTGATGGAGGTCGTGAATCAGCTCAAGCCGATGGCAAGCAAAAAGGAGCTGTACCTCACCCTGGCGCTGGACGACGAGATGCCGCTGATCAAGGCCGACAGCCATCGCCTGCGCCAGGTCGCGATCAACCTGGTATCGAACGCCCTGAAGTTCACAGAGCAGGGAGGCGTTACTATTCGTTGTCAGCTTGTGCATGACGACGAAATGGTGCGCATCTCGGTCAGTGACACAGGCATAGGAATCTCGCCGTCGGCCCTCAGTTACATCTTTGAAGCGTTTCGCCAGGCCGATGGAAGCACAACGCGCCGTTTCGGCGGCACGGGCCTGGGTCTGACCATAGCACGAAAGCTCACCGAGCTGCAAGGCGGCGATTTTGCGGTGGAGAGCGTTCCAGGACAGGGCTCAACCTTCTCGTTCACCCTGCCAGTAGAAACTGAAACCAGAGTTGGAGCAGATAGTCCAATCGATTAAGCAAGAGAAATACAAAGTTATCAGTCAAAATGAGAGAGACACCATGAGCACATCAACACGTGAAACCGGACTGGCGACCATCCTCGTCGTCGAAAACGAGATCTCGAATCGCCTACTCATAGAGCGAGTTCTATCTACCAGTGGCTATCGCTGCCTGAGCGCCAGCAATGGACGAGAGGCACTCGACATCCTTGACCGCGAACAGGTAGACCTGATTCTGACGGACCTGTCCATGCCCGTCCTTGACGGCTACAGAGCCACGCAGTTGATCCGCGCGCGTCCAGGGCTGGAAAATGTTCCGATCGTCGCGGTCACCGCCTTCGCCTTGCACGACGAAGGTGAAGCGGCGAAGCAGATTGGCTGCACAGAGTACCTGATCAAGCCATTCAAACCGCGTCAACTGTTGGAGGTGGTTGAACGGTTGCTGCCTAAAAAATAGCGGCGGAGGATGTGAAAAAAGAGTCTTCCGATCCGAGAGCCTGACGGCGTCGCCGTAGCCGCGCATGCGGCGTTGGCTCTCGGAAAAAAGAGGATACAACAGTTGACTCATCTGGCATAATGAATAGAGATATATCCAATAAACCCGTTTCTCCTCCAGACATGGGACACTCCTCGTACGTGTCACGAAGCAGAGGCGCTCCTCGTTTTCTGGCTATCTACGAAGAATATTTCTATGCCGCACAGAGGATAAATAACAGGAGCTCGCATGGACATTCAAGCAATTACGCAAGCAGTACACGACATAACAGGCGATGTATTGATCGTGGGGGCCGCCCGCAAAGCGGGAGAAATCGCATTATCCCCGGCGGCGACATCCGTAGACAAGTTGTTGGATGGGTTGATCAACGAATGCAGCGCAGACGGAGAATTTAAGGGAGCACCGGGCGAACTACTCAGCATACATCCGCAGGGACGCCTGGCGGTGAAGAGGGTTATCGTCGTTGGTCTGGGGAAGCAGGAGACGATCAATACGCAGTCGCTGCGGCGCGCCAGCGCCATCGCCACGCGCAACGCACAGAGCAAGGGCGCGCACAAGGTAACGCTAGCCCTGCAATGGAACAGCGCGACATTTGACAGCGTGCAGGCCATCGAGGCACAGGCGGAAGGCGCTCTCCTGGGACAGTATACGTTTAGAAAGTACCAGCACACAGAGCAGAACGGAGACGACAATGGCATCACGCAACTGAGCATCCTGGCGGAAGGTGTAGAGGACGTCGAGCAGGCGCTTCAGAGGGGCCGCGCACTGGCCGAGGCCACGAACTTCGCGCGCGACCTCGTGAACGAGCCTCCACGTGTGCTAACGCCCACGGAGCTGGCGAATCGCGCCAACGCCATGGCGAACCAGTTCGGTCTGGAGTGCGAGATTTTCGACAAAGAGAAGATCGCCGAACTACAGATGGGCGGCCTGCTCGGGGTCTCGCAGGGCAGCGCCGAGCCGCCGAAGTTCGTTATCCTGCGCTATCGCGGGGTGCCCCAGAGCGATGATAAGGGACTGGCCTTCGTCGGAAAGGGCATCACATTCGACAGCGGCGGTATCTCGATCAAGCCAGCAGCAGGAATGGACGAGATGAAGGGTGATATGGGCGGAGCCGCCGCCGTGCTCGGTGCCATGCAGGCAATCGCCGCTTTGAAGCCCGCCATCAACGTAACCGCGCTGGTACCAACCTGCGAAAACATGCCCAGCGGAACGGCCTACCATCCCGGTGATATCCTGCGCATCATGAATGGCAAGACGATCGAGATCGTCAACACCGATGCCGAGGGTCGCCTCATCCTGGCCGACGCGCTCTCCTACGCCGCGAAGGAAGGCCTGTCGCCGATCATCGACCTGGCAACGCTGACGGGCGGCATCGTCGTCGCGCTGGGGAGTGTCATGACCGGGCTGTTCAGCAACGATGAAGTCCTTACCGACGAGATTATAGCAGCAGGTCGCGCGGCTGGCGAGAAGTTCTGGCCCATGCCACTGGATGACGAGTACAGCGATGCTATCAAGAGCGACATCGCCGATATCAAGCAAACAGGTGGGCGTTATGCCTCTGCGGTGACGGCGGCGAAGATTCTGGAGAACTTCGTGGGTGACGCGAAGTGGGCGCACCTGGATATCGCCGGCACCAGCTACCTGGATAGCAAGAAGTCGTACCAGGAAAAGGGCGCCACGGGCGTGGGCGTACGCACCCTGGCGGAACTGGCGGCGCGGTTGGCTGAATAGCTTCTTTTCAAGAGTAGGGATGGGGCTTGCCCCCATCCGGCTCGGAGAGGGTGTTCACAAGGCAGCCAATGTGCTATAAACCGCAAAGTAGGACGCTAGGGATGTGTTGACCCGTCAGGCATAGTTGCGCCCTGGAGCGACCTGACCATGTCTAACTGTTCCTGCGTGACTTTGGCAGACAACAGGTCTGCCCTTTCCAGGTTGGCTCCGCTGAGATTGGCGCCGGTCAGGTTAGCTTCGTTTAGATGAGCATTGCGTAGGTCCACTTTACTCAGATCGGCTTCGCTCAAATCAGCTCCACAGAGAGTAGCCCCATTGAGATCGGCATCACTCATCTTGGCCCTGTGGAGGCTGATTTTGCGGAGGTTGGCCCCACTAAGATCGGCATTGCGCAGGCTCGTCCTGTTCAAATTGGCTCCTTCTAACTCAGCATTACGCAGGTTAGCACCGTGCAGACTGGCTCGCTCTAAACTCACAATACTACTACCCTCTTTCTTGTTGATGAGATCAGACTCATACAAGAATTGGAGGAGAGCTCTTTTGCGAGGAGCATCTAAACTGCGTAGTGCCGTCAACGTCTGCGCTCGCGCAACACTTCGTACCTCGTCATCTGCTTTCGATGTGCGTAAGCCTTTCTCAAGGAGCAACTCTGACATTCGGTCAAGGTAGGTTTGAAGGATCGCTGCTTGCTGGTTGTCAGAGGCAATTTGCTGCTCGTTGTTCTTTTGTACCTGGCTGAACCAAAATCCACCAATGCCGAGCACAAGTGGAATAACGAGAAGCTGTAGCCAATCCCAAAGGGTTTTCATATGTTGTTTCGGTTCACTGTTCTCTGGGCCAAGTCCTGTCCAGGACCAGTTAAACCAATATCCGGCGAAAATCAGTCCTCCCATGCCTACAAGTGCAAGTCCAATGATTGCCATCGCTCTCCAATGTTTTCTGATGTACTGCCACCATGAACGAGGCTCTAATACCATTGCATCACCTCTTTGCCCTTTACTCTGAAAGAACCGAGTGTAAAGCGGCCTGAGCCGCAAAGTAGCCGCACATGCCGTGCACACCGCCTCCAGGTGGCGTCGAAGAAGAGCACAGGAAAATGTTCCACGCCGAAGTCGTATATGGCACGGGACGGATCGTGGGACGCGTGAAGAGTTGCCAGAGATCCTGCACACCGCCGTTGATATCGCCACCGACATAGTTGGCGTCGTAGCGCTCCATATCAGCCGTAGTGGTGGTATGGCGCGCCAGGACGCGATCACGAAAGCCTGGGGCGAAGCGCTCGATCTGCGCCTCGATGCGTTCGGTCATATCGTACGTCGAACCGTTGGGGACGTGGCAGTATGTCCAGACCGTCTGCTTGCCCGCCGGGGCGCGCGTCTCGTCGAAGAGGCTCTGCTGGGCCAGTAGCACAAAGGGTCTCTCGGGATGTTCGCCGTGTGTGATCTGGTATTCGGAGGCCACAATCTCCGGCAGCGTCCCCCCGATGTGCACAGTGCCTGCGCGCAGGCACTGCTCAGCCCGCCAGGGAACGGGACCATCGAGGGCGTAATCGAGCTTGAAGACGCCGGGACCGTAGCGAAAACGCTCAAGCGCGCGTTTGTAGCCGGTAGAGAGCTGGCTACCAGCGATGCGCAGCAACTGGCGAGGCGTGACATCGAAGAGTAGAGCTTTCGCAGGCGGCAAGGCAGCGACCGATTTGACCTCCACGCCGGTCACGATCTCGCCACCGAGCGAGCGCAGATGGGCGGCGAGGGCAGCGACGATCTGCTGCGAGCCACCGCGCGGCAGCGGCCAGCCCACCACATGCCCGATCGTTCCTAGCAGCAGGGCCGAGGCGGAGCTGGTCGCCTGGTCGAGCGACAGCATCGAATGTGCACTCATGCCTGTAAAGATGGCGCGCGCACGCTCACCCTTGAAGAACTGTTGCGCCAGACCTTGCGCCGAACGCAAGGCAGTGAGGCCGAAGCGACCGAGTGCAAAGGGATGGCGGAGCAGAGGAGGCAGGCGCAGCGGTCCCAGGAAAGCCTGCTCAATGAAGGGCCAATCGGCGACAAGAGTGGTCATAAGCCTTTTGTAGATATCGGCGTCAACATCCAGAGTGGCGCATGTTGCGTCAATAGAACGTTCGAGCAGGACGGCGCTGCCATCGTCGAGGGGATGCGCGAGGGGAAGCGGCGGCTGAACCCATTCCAGGCCATACTGTGCCAGGGGCAACGTGCGAAAGAAAGGCGAGTTCAGGCCGAGCGGATGGATCGCGGAGCACATATCGTGCACGAAACCCGGCAATGTCAGTTCAAGCGAGCGGCAGCCGCCACCGATGGTATCTTTCGCCTCGAAAACCAGTACTGAGCGACCGGCTTGCGCCAGCCTGATAGCCGCCGCCAGGCCATTGGGGCCTGAACCGATCACAATGGCATCATATGCAGAACGTCTAGCCATACTATTTTCAAATCCTTACAGTTTAGAATAGGATACGCCACGGCGTACACGAAAGCAGACCCGCCCTGGTATAGTGTAAAACGTATGCACATATTGTAGCAGAAACAGGATTATCGAGACGAAAAGCTGAAGTCGCCAATTTTCTAATTGGGACGAAAAGGGCTTGCATTTGACGTTACGTCATACTTTATACTGCTAGCAGAAAGGAGGTAGCACTTGGATCAACAGCACTATACAACAGGTCAATTTGCACAGAAAGCCTCGGTAACAGCGCGCACCCTGCGCTTTTACGACAAGGTGGGACTACTCTCACCCTCAGAGCACACGGAAGCGGGGCACCGGCTCTACTCCGACGCGGACCTCTGGAGTTTGCAGCAGGTCCTGGCACTGAAGTTTCTGGGCTTCTCGCTCGAGGAGATCAAAATCTGTCTACAAACAGATTCGGAGCGCCTGCAGGAGACACTCGCCACGCAGAAGGCGATGATGCGCGAGAAGCGCAATCAGCTCGATGCAGTGGTTCAGGCCATTGAGCAGGCCGAAGCAGTGCTACAGAGCAGGCAAGGAGACTGGGAAGCACTGATCCACGTGGTCCAGGTGATGCAGATGGAACAAAACAAAGAATGGGTCAATAAATACCTGACCCCCGAGCAGCAACAGAAGATGGCGGAGATCTCTCAGAAGTCGTACAGTCCCGAGGCGGCGCAGAAGCTGGCGGAATGGGGCAAGGGCTGGACTGAGGCAGACCAGGAGCGCGCGGGCCAGCAGTGGAGCGCCGTTTTCACCGACCTGCGCCGCCTGGTCGCCGAGGGCGCTGATCCCACCGGGCCGGAGGGCCAGGACCTGGCGCGACGCCAGAGCGAGCTGGTCGGTCAGTTCACGCGCGGCGACGCCGATGTCGAAGCGGGCCTGAAGCAATGGTGGAAGAGCCACGACGAACTGGGCGCTGGCGAGCGGCCATTAGCCATGTATAGTTACAGTAAGGAGGAAGAAACATTCCTGCAGAAAGCGCTGGAACGCTACAAGCAGGGTCAGGAGTAAACTAGTAGGGAAGGGGCTTGCCTCATCCGGCCCGGCAAGCGCGATCAGGCCTGAGAACGGAATATCCGGGGAACAAGATGGAGACGAGCCCCATCCCTACTGCATGTATATTCGATTTAGGAACGCAGAGATCGCTAGCTGACGTGTTCTCTCTGGCGTCTCTTGTGCGCTATTTGTATCCCTGGGTGCTCAATGAGGCAATAAAAAATGAAGGAAAATGGAATGATCAAGAGGAGGACACACAACCCTTGTAGACTATACACAGCCATAAAAGACCACCCCTTTATATAAGACTCGATCATCCCCCTGAAGAGCAGGAGAAGAGGGAGATGCCAGATATATAAGCTGTACGATATTGTTCCTATCCAACATAACGGTTTCAATTCAAACCACCCTTTGAGTCCAGCAGGTCCAAACAGCAACGCCGTCACACAGAGTCCAAAACCAAGCGCGTATCCCAACTCTACCATCCAGTTGCCAGAACCAAAAAGTGGGTACAGGATGGAGAGAAAGGGGAAGAGGTACCAGGTCATCATAAGGCACAACCAGAGCATACCAGCCCTCCACAACCAGGGACTATACCGTGTAAGGTACAGGCGTATCGTCTGTCCATCAACGGCATGTTGGGCAAGAACATAACAGGTACTGATGAGCATCCCCACCGCAAAATCTTCAAGATATTTTCCCGAGGTTCCATAGGCGAGCATCAGGATGATATTCAGCAGCGAGCGAGGTACAAGAAGTGTCTCGGTTGGATGCAGCGTATAATACTGTCCTATAAAGCGTGTACCGACTTCCCAGGCGATCATCACCAGCAGGCAGCCGATCAGCAACCACCAACGCCGCCGTGACGACGTTCCGCGGTTCACCACCCGGCTGAACCCAAGGGCGAGCAATGGTAACAGCAGATAAAATTGCCACTCTACAGCCAGTGTCCAGAATGGACCATTGATCTGTTGATAAGTAGCAGGAGTCGAGTCCATAAAAAAGGTTAGAAACAGCAGCGTCTCTTTCCAGTGATCGGGCTGGAGATATGCTGGCTGCGTCAAAGCGATGAGTACGAGAAGAGCAACATAATAGCCGGGGAGGATACGTAATGCCCGGCGTATATAGAATGTGCGCATCGAGGGCCACGGTTTCTCAAACAGAAGCGCTTGAGCAAACGGCTGAAAGAGCAGAAATCCCGAGAGCACGAAGAAGAGCGTGACCCCGGACCAGCCAGCCAACCCGATGGCAGTAGCGAACTTTCCGAGAATAGCATTCAGATCATAGTCGCGCGCGAGAAAGTAGTGGATATGGTACGAAATAACACTCAGGCAGGCAACAGCGCGCACCCCGTCAAGGACTGGAATCGTATTTTTCTGTGTCATACTCTTGAAAGGAGAAATCAATAGGCCCTCTCTTTATTACTATTCTTCATTTTGGGAGAAGTACATGTCAAGCGCAACAAAGATTCAGAGAAAGTGTAATATACTCCCAACGTGAGCAGAAAAATACATGGTAAAGTGACCCTAAATCGGCTTATAAAGTCATAGTAACTTGTCAAGGAGCAGTTAAAACTACTCCCTGACACCAAATTTGACTCTCTATGAGGGCATTTCGCCTGAAAATAGCGAATTTTCATCCGCTTCCTTGTCTGGTACAGATATCGTGCTTCCTAACTTGACAGAATAGGATAAGCTGGTGCAAGTCGCCTTGACCTACACGGCTCCCATTGTTGTCGCTCTGGCAGCTCAGCAGGCTGGTCGTCCTGATCTTATTCGCCCGCCTAAGTGTGTTCTTGCCCATGTCTGGGAGGGCTTCGAGTCAGGAATTGAGAAAGAAACATGGCATTGGCTGACTAAACCTCGTGTTGAGGAAGTGCTCTCGTTGATCTTAAATTACAACTCAATCTTAACTAGATCATCACCTCTTTGCTCTCCCTCAGTTTTCCCATTTTCTCCATAATGTATACGGTTATCTGTATGCCTTTTTTCGATGAATTGGCATATATTCGCATTCATTTCGGGATAAAGTTCACTTGCTTATAGGAGAATTTCAATGAGTCACTTGAAGCATGTTAGAGTGATAGCACCTCTAACGGTATTTCTGGTTGTCCTGACCATCATGACTACTGCTGGTAGTGCCCTGGCACGCGCTAGCTCGGTCACACTGGTCACCGTCTCTAAGGCAGATCCCTACGCGAACTGTTCGATCGCTGGCCAGCCGGGTACCAATGTCGCCAATGCCGAAGTCGAGCCCTGGGTCTCTGTCAATCCGACCAATGCTAAGAACATAGTGGGGGCCTGGCAGCAAGACCGCTGGTCGAACGGTGGTGCGCGCGGCCTGGTCGCCGGTTTCTCATTCGACGGTGGCCAGAGCTGGAGCGAAACCAGCCTGCCCTTCACCCAATGTGTGCCGGGCGGACTACCCTATCAGCGGGCATCCGACCCCTGGGTATCATTCGGACCGGATGGCATCGCCTATGCGGTCTCCATCTCCTTCGACGGCACCGACAAAAAGAACGCTGTAGGAGCAGCGACTTCCACTGACGGTGGCCAAACCTGGGGCAACCTACAATCCATCGTCAGCTACACCACCAACGGAGGCCAGTTTAGCACCGACAAGGAATCGGTGACCGCCGATCCGATCAAACGCAGGACCGCGTACACAGTTTGGGACACCCTGGTCGCCCCGACCGATAATCCCGACGACAACCCACACGCCGCTGCTTTCACCGGAGACGCGTTTTTCTCCAAGACCACTAACGGCGGCAAGAGCTGGAGCAGCCCCCAGGTCATGGTCCACACCTCGCAAAATACCCAGACAATCGGTAACCAGATTGCGATTGACTCGCGCAATGGGACGCTCTACGACTTCTTCGACTTGATCCTGCACCCCACCGGCAGGCAGTTCAATGTCGCCTACGTGAAATCGACCAACGGCGGCAACACCTGGACGCAGCCACAGATCATCTCGGAACTGGGAACGGCCTTCGTGACGGACCCTAACACCGGTTATGCGATCCGCACGGGTGACATTATTCCCGAGCCGACGATCGATCCGGCGACTGGGCAACTTTACGTCGTCTGGCAGGATGCACGCTTCACCAGCGGCCAATTCGATGAGGTCGCATTGTCCACCTCCACCAACGGGGGTGCAACCTGGAGCAGCCCGATCCAGGTCAACATGAACACGCCGCCGAACCGACCGGGGTTCACCCCTTCGATACATGTCGACTCGGCAGGGCACGTCGGCGTCACCTTCTACGACTTCCGCAACCTCACTACCCAAACCACGACGCTGCCGACCGATTACTGGTTGGTGACGTCGATCGACCATGGCGCGAGCTTCGGCAACGAGGTGCATATCGCTGGCTCCTTCGACATGTTGAAGGCACCCCAGACGACGACTGGCTACTTCGTTGGGGATTACGAAGCTCTGACCAATATCGGTGGACTGTTCGAACCGTTCTTCGTCCAGGCATACCCAGGGGATAACCCGACAGACGTGTTCACCACGTTTATCTAGTACAGGCAGGTCTAAATCACTCCATGATAAAGCTGGCATCGCATAGCCTTCCGAGCAGCTTGTTATCGTGGATATGTCTTGACCTCGCTGTACTAGTCGCAATCTGATTGCTTCGCGTATCACAGCCGCGTCCTCGGTAGGGCGCGGCCTCTTTCAGAGCAGATAAGAGAGGGCATGTCAGCCTTGCGTATTGGTAAATAAGGTGACAAGTGAGCAGGTTTTGAGGTGACGAGTGAGCAATCGGTGCGAAGCGTGAGCAACACAACCATGAACCAATTGAGAAGTCGCTCCACATCTAGCTTCATCCATCACTACCTTGTAAGTTGTCAGACACTAAGTGTGATTGTTCTGTTCCACTGCTCGCTACTCCTGCGCTGTGTTCATGTACAAACCCGGAAAGCCTAACTGAATGCTTACCTTACGTCCGCGACCCGCGCCGGTGCCGGAACATGACTATGCGCCCGCCGTAACCCCCACCAACCTAGTGCCGTCGCGGCGACGAGCAACACGACAGGGCTGAAGGAGCTGAAG
>DAOTTD010000167.1:0-7222 GCA_034438015.1 Ktedonobacteraceae bacterium
TAACGACAACAATTGGGAAACGAGCAGAGAATCCTTTCTTCCATGAGGATACACATTGAGATGATTGGGGAGGTCTTCCTTATTCTACCACCTTTCGAGCCACATCACGCAAAGTGAGCCAGAGCCAAAAGTAAGTTGGCGCAAGATGGCCGGCGGTGGGCTCACCTCATCCTGGCGCAACATTCCGGGCGTTGGGAAACATTGAACCCTTGTAATCTGGGGGGGAGAGGCCCTGCTCTGCGGGCATCTGGAGTGAGCGAGTTGAGGCAGGGGGGGCGGTAGGTCGTACGACCTGGACGCCTGTGGTAGGCTTGGCAGACGAGACGAGCGCACGCGGCAGGCTCTGCGGTATATCCCTCGTTCGCTCGTCTCGGCGCCAGCCGTCCACCACAGAGTGTCCAGGTGGAGACGACCTACCGCAGGGTGGTGCGGTTGCCATCCACCGACCTCGAGGAGCAGATCAAACGTGAATGTGAACCTTGGAGATGGTCAACTGTTGGAAGAAATTTGACAGGGGGGTCAAAATTATTTGGGCGCGAGATGACGCGGGCGTTGACAACGTGCCAAGGAGGAAGCGGAAAGCCGGGAGGAGGCTTCAGCTTCCGTTGCGGCTGAAGCCTGCCAGAGTCCCTCCTCGCTCTCAGCGGCACCAGAACCGCCCACGCGTCTTTCCAGCGCTCAGGTGATTGGCATGCTCGATGAGATCACAGGCATCAATGTGCGCATTGGCGAGATTGTGGTCGCCGAAGTTGGCACGGTGGTGGATCGCTTTCCCACCGAGGACCACCTCGTTTCCTGGGCTGGCCTCTGCCCTGAGGCCAAGATCAGCGCAGGCAAACGACTCAGCAACAAGACCGGAAAAGCCCACGCGATGCGCAACGAGAGGGACTGGTGATCGAGTACTCGACTTCTGGAACCAAAACGGTCAGAAGGGTGTATACTTTTGTGGAAGTATTCTCCCCCGAAGGGCGAGACAGTGAAAGGAGCCGAAGCCTCTGTGGCACAGAAAAGTGACCTCATCGTCCTTCCGATGTTCGTTCTGTCACAAATCGAAAGATCAGGTCGAGCACTTGCTGGCAGGACCGCAGGGGGTCTACATTTGCAACACCTGCGTGGATTGCTGTCAACAAGTCATGCAAAAAGAGCGAGAGAAGCAGCCCGTTCCCCCTCGCTGAGAAACGTTTCGTCATCGTGTTTCCTTACCCTACAGTCAGACCAAGTTGGGTAGCAAAGGCTTGAGGGACGCCGAACAGCTTGATCGTCACCCGTTCAGCCGTGTGAGGACGTGCATTGCGAGCCAGTCGCTCTGTCCACGAAAGCCGAGAGCGCGCACGTTGGGCACGAGAAAGGGGCGCAGGCGTGACCGTGAGAAGTGCCGTGCTGGGAGGTTCCATCTCGACCTTGACGCATTGATGGCGTACCAACTGGATGTATGCCCGGCGGTGGAAACGACGACTCCAATCATGCCAGAGAATGGGCTTAGATCCGATGCCCAATGGATGCAACAGCACGCTCACCTGGCGCGGCTTCGCGGTGGCCTTGCCCTGCCATTGGCACGGTTCACGCAGCGGACAGGGACGACAGCTGCGGATACTGGCTCCATACACGACGCGCAGGCTCCCGTCGGCTTCTCTCCGTTGCTCATGGGCAACCAGTGATTGGTCAGCGGGGCAACGCAACGTTCCATCGGGCTGGAGAGCAAAGTCTTGGCCCGAGAAGCGGCCAGCTTTCCAGGATAAGCCCACCTGAGGGGGAGCATAGCCCGAGAGAGGAACGGTGTGCGGTGGAGGAGGTGGGATGGCGGGAGCAAACTCGGTCGTGCGTATGGGGTCAGGATGCAGCTGGTGTCCCAACTCCAGGCGCAGGTTCCACACCCATTGCGAGACCAGCTGCCAGCACTCCTGCCCACAGGAGGAGAGACTACACCAGCGATCGGGATCTTGTTCCCGATCCTCATCTGCCAGAGCAGGCTCAAAGGCGCCACGATGCAGATCCACCTCAACGACGTCGGAAGCGGTAAACCCCTGCTGCGGCAGATTGGTGAAGAAGAGTTCGTAGACCATACCCGCACGCGTGACGCCAACCGGACTCTTCTTTTTGATGGCGGGATGGGTGGCCACGACCACGCGGCACAGCACACCCTCGGGTCCCACCGGCGCCTCTGGGCAGTCGTAAAGGCTACGGACCATCTGGCTTTCCGGACGCTGCTGGATCTGATCAGGGGGCAGATGCAGACGCGCCTGGACGCGCGGATGATCGAGCACGGTGTAGTCTTTGCCGCGGGTGACAAAGGCGAAGTCGGCCACATCTGCGAGCACCGCCCCGGTGCCATATTGTCCGTCGAGCCGCAGCAGGGTGTGCTGCTGTGGGTGCTGATACGCAGCGAGATAGCGACCAATGGCCGCCAGGCCCTGACGCAGTTCCTCTCGGTAGCGACCGTTGCCCCGGTTGCCAAACGAGCCGAGCCAGTGGAAACTGTGGGCCTGGCTGATGACGGTGCGGGTCCGCACCACTTGCCCCCGCTTGCGCCCCCGGTAGCCAGGGGCACAGACCTCATCCAACCGGCGAGAGGGTAGGGGCAGGTCTTCCGTCTGGGGCAGGGCGCGCTGGCGGGCGGCTTCACGCGTACCATCGAGGTCAAAGACCACCCAGGCGTTTCCCGCTCGATCCACCAGGCCACCCGTTTGCCGCTCGTTGGCATCGGTTGTGAGTGGGCGACTGAGCAGATCATCGAGAAAGAGCGTGCGTAGGGATTCAACGGGCGCCTCGGTCAACGCCGCCAAAAAGCGCGAGAGGGTCGAGCGGGCTGGGAGCTGATCACGCTCAAACAGCGCCATGAACGGGACCGCAAAGGGTTGGAGTCTCTCGTAGAATGCTTCCAGGGTCCGTTCTCCACTGATGGCATACCCGAAAAGGACCGCAAGAAAGTCGATCACCTCGTAGCGCCCGAAGCGCCGCCGCGCAAAGCGCACCCCCTCACCGATCTTGGTCAGGACACCATGCTTGCGAAGATGCGTCGCCATCAGTGCGACCTCGCCAAACCAGGAAGGGGTCGAGGCAACAGACTCGGCAGAGGTTTGAATGATTACCGATCCATCGGCGATACTGGTCATATGTACCTCCTTGAGGGAAGACGTCGTGTTTTTCTCTCTCAAAGAGGCACATTTTTATCCGTGTTCGCTACAAATTAGCAGCTCGTTGCGCATCGCGTGGGATTTTATGGCTCAAGGAAGATTGAAGCGCAATTGCGTCGAGAAGGCGTGGTGATCAATCGAAAAACAGTATAACGACATATGCGAGAAATGGGAATCGTGGCGATCGGTAAGACCCCACTAAGATATTGTTGGCGAATTGGTTTTTCAAGCTCGATCCATCGATTCATCTCTGCTCAATTTGAGCAGCGAGTGGCAATTCGCCAACAATATCACTAAACGGTGGTTGAGCATAAGACCCCTTTTCGGAGGCGAACTTTGGGACGCTTGCTGGAAGGTGCGAGAGGTGCAGTGTGTTTCCTTGGTCGTCCTCTTGTCTTGGGTTCAATCCAAGGCGACGGCGCGATGCGATAGCTCAAGAGTTCGAGCAAACTCCAGACATGAGCCGTCAACCCAGCAGCCAGAGCAGGTGTGCAAGGAGCGCCGACATGGGAGGCTTTACTCAATTCATGATGCACAAAGCAGAAATTGTAGGTGCAACCGATCAGGTACATGCCCGTCTCAAGCGCTTTGAGGCAGTGAGCGGCATGACGAGATCGGCGGGTCAAGCTCGCCAGTCGTTCTCGAAACGTGCCGTTCAACCGGAGAGTAATGGCAGTGTTCAGGACGATGCCACCGCGCGAGTTCTCCAACATCTGCTCAGCTTGCGAGAGCAGTCCATGAGCCATCTGTCGGGTGATCTGCACGACCCGTTTTTTCTGCGTTCGCTTGATCACGGTGCCAATGGACAACTGCGGCCAGACCTGCAAGCAGGCTCGTCCCACTCCACTGCTGAACTTGACCTTCTCCCGGAAGGCCCGGCGAATACTGTTGGGGTACGCATTCCAGCCGTCCGTCAAGACGAGCAGGGGTCGCAAGCAGAGCGCACCTCGGCGAACTTGAGCCAGCAAACGGTCTGCCAGGCTGCGATCACGGGTAGGCTGGACCACGCCAGCCAGCCACAAGCGCGTCGAGACCCTCATGGCCAATCCCATCCACGCGATCATCTTGTATCCTTTAATGGTATGATTACAAATGATAAATTCTGTATGAGCCGTTTTGCCGAGTTACACCTGGGTCAATGGCAACTCCCATTGTCCTTACGAGCACAAGCCGCTCGACAGTTGGCGTATCATAGGGAGAGATATCCGTCCTCTTCTTCCCAGGCAGGAGACGCCTATGAAACAACGCCTCTGGACAGTCCACCGTCAGACCGTCAGTAGTCCTGATGCTCAGTTCCGCTGGGATCGGGCCTACCAATCTCTTGTCATGTAGTCTTGTAGACAAAATGATTTGCCAACAGACTCGGAGGAACATCATGAAAATTGCCCTGTATGCACGAGTCTCCAGTGCTCAGCAGGCTCAGACTCAAACCATCGAAGAGCAACTGTATCGATTACAGACCTACTGCCGGAACCAACCGTGGTCTGAGCAAGATCTTCTGACCTTTCTGGATAATGGCTACAGTGGAGCCAGCCTCAAACGCCCCGGCCTTGATCGCTTACGGGATGCTGTCGCGCGCGCTGAAATCGACCAGATCCTGCTCACCGAGCCGTCCCGACTGGCCCGCAACTACGTTCACCAAAGTCTGCTCCTGGAAGAATTTCAAGGCATGGGATGTCAGGTGATCTTCCTGGATCGCCCGATGAGCCAGGATCCCCACGATCAATTGCTCTTACAAATTCGGGGAGCAGTTGCGGAGTACGAACGTACTCTGATTGCTGAACGGATGCGCCGAGGCCGTCAACAGAAGTTGCGCGCTGGTGCGATGTCGCCTTGTGCCCATCCTCCCTACGGCTATCGCAGCGATCCCGATCACCCTCGCAACCCGCAAAAATGGCGCCTTGAGGAGACGGAAGCTGCACATGTTGCTTTCCTCTTTGACTCCTACTTGCAGCTCGGCCAAAGCTTGAGTGGTGTGGCCAAACAGTTGATGCATTTGGGCGTGAAGACTCCTGCTGGGGGGAAGATCTGGCATCCTTCCTCGCTGCGACAACTGCTGATCAATCCCACCTACACCGGCACCCTGTATGCCAATCGTGAACACGTCACACAGGCCCGTCGTCGCCGTTCTCCTTTACAACCTGTAGGCCAGAGTGAGAGTTCCGTTCCTACGTCTCCAACCGACTGGATTGTGGTGTGCCAGGTTCCCATGATTGTGAGCCAGGAGCGTTTTGAGCAAGTGCAGGCCAAGCTCCGAGAGAATGCCAGCTTAGCCGGGCGCAACAATACCGCCCACCCCTATCTGCTGAAATCCCTCGTGAGTTGTGGCCTCTGTCGAGGAGCCTGTGTTGGGGTCACGCGCGGGACGCATGCGTATTATCTCTGCCACGGCAAATGGCATCCCATCCACACCCATCAGGAAGAACGGTGTCGCTCGCGCTATATTCCGGTTGGTCAACTTGATGATCTCGTGTGGCGGGATCTTTGCCAACTCATCTCTGATCCCACTCATCTTGCCCAGGCCCTCCAGCGTGCTCAAGCAGGAGACTGGTTGCCTCAGGAGATGCAGGCACGACAGGAGCAGCACCATAAAGCGCTTGCCGCCCTCACAGCGCAGATGGAACGGCGAACTTTCGCCTATTTGGCTGGCGTTTTCCCCATGGAGGAATATCGTCGCCGTCGTCAGGAGCTAGAGCAACGACTCGCTGCCTTGGATCAGCAGAACCGCTTGCTGCAAGCCCAGATTCACCAACAGATGGAGATCTCCGGGATGTGCGAAGCTCTCACGGCTTTTTGTCAGCGGATTCAGGCAGGATTAGCAGAGGCGACATTTGAGCAGAAACGACAGCTTGTCGAGTTGCTCATTGACCGCGTTATTGTGACTATGAACGAGGTGGAGATCCGCTACGTGATCCCCACCTCACCGCGAAGCGAACGCATTCGTTTTTGTCATTTGCATACAGACTATTTTCACGCGGATCTCATCGGCTTGAACATGCATCAGGTCCAGTTGCTCTTGTTCCACCAGTTCCTTGTGCACCTTTTGACAATGGACTCCCGCTCGATCGCGCCAGTCCGCGACGGTTCGTTCATCTAAACCAAAGGCATGCACGATGGCCTGAATCGGGCATCCATACGCCAACAACGTCACCACGATGACCATCCAACTCGTTGGTTTGCGCAAGCCCTCAAACATCGTTCCTCGTCGGGCGCTGAACGTCTTTTTGCACACTTTACAGCGAGAGCGTTGTCGCGTGCGATCATGGATCACCATCGTGCCCATCCCTTTTTGGCCTCTTGCGGAACACTGCGCATTCGGGCAAAATACCTTCGACGGTTCCATTGGCTCTGACGTACTTTTTGGCATAAGCACATCTTGCCAGGATCCGTCATTTTTTTCAATTCATCCCCCTTCACCACATAGTGATATTGTTGGCGAATTGCCACTTGCTGCTCAAATTGAGCAGAGATGAATCGATGGATCGAGCTTGAAAAACCAATTCGCCAACAATATCATAGTGGGGTCCTACCAGAATAATAAAACAAGCAATACAGTGAAAGAAAAAGGAGGAGAGTAGCTCTTAAATCTGCCCTTCCTCCTGTCTTGACAAAAGGATCCACTTTAGTCACCCTTGCGGCATTCCAATCGTATGCGAAGGCAGGGAGTGCGTTATGCAGAATTGGTGGAGCTACATTCCCCATTTGATATGGAGTATTTGCAAGTGTCGCAATGGCAATGGCCATAATGTTTTCTCCTTGTGTGATTTGTCTTAAGGACAGCATTTCTTATTTGGTGTAGCATTCCCCTCAATCAGAAGTATATCCAAGAATTAAAGTGGAGAAAAGTTCTTATCATCCCTTCGTACCAGTTAAAGCCGCCGACCGCAGGAACCACTTCTGGAATAAGAGAAACACAATCAACACAGGGACAGTGATCAGACTGGCGAAGGCCATAATGTCGCCCCAACGCAGAGGAGCCTGGCCAAAGAATGCCTGCATCCCCACCATCAGCGGGCGGTATGTATCGCCGCGCGTAACCAGCCGGGGCCAGAGGAAGTCGCCCAGGTGGGTGAGAAGCTGCCAGATCG
>DAOTTD010000168.1:0-32745 GCA_034438015.1 Ktedonobacteraceae bacterium
AAGGCACCAACACTCCACTCAAGTTGTATACTTACCTGCGCTCAGGCAAGCCTATTCTTGCCACAGACATTTTTTCGCACTCCCAGATACTCACTTCTCGTATGGCGATGCTGGTTCCTCCTACACCGGAGGGGCTGGCGCAAGGTGCTTTGGAACTATTGAATGATCCAAAGCAAGCACGACGCCTGGGGGAATATGGGCAGAGCGTTGCCGAGAAGAACTATAGTTGGTCGGCTTTCTTAGAGAAGAATCGAAGAGCATACGACGATTTTACCGGGTTGGCACATGATGAGTTTACTGGCTCAGCACAGACTGAAACTGTCAAACGCTAATTGTATATTGCATCAGGGAGAAATATATGCGCTGTCTAGTCACAGGGGTTGCTGGTTTTGTTGGATCGCATCTTGTTGAACGCCTCCTTGCCGATGGGCACGAGGTGTGTGGTGTCGATGGGTTTATTGACTATTACCCTCGATCTTTCAAAGAGAAAAACTTGATAGGGCCGCGCTCATGGAAGAGCTTTACCTTTGTTGAAGGTGACCTGATCACCATGGATTTGTCTCCACTCATTGAAGGAGTTGATTGGATTTTTCACCAGGCAGCTCAAGCTGGAGTGCGTGCAAGTTGGGGTCAGGAGTTTTCACGGTACGTGGACTGTAACATATTGGTCACACAGAGGCTACTTGAGGCTGTAAAGGATGCCAGGGAATTACGACGTTTTGTGTATGCCTCCTCTTCGTCAGTATATGGAGATACAGCGATATTACCTGTCACAGAGTCTACTATTCCTTGTCCTGTGTCACCATATGGCGTGACGAAGTTAGCAGCCGAACATTTATGCACGCTTTACCAACGCAATTTCGGGGTACCAGCGGTGTCGCTGCGCTACTTTACTGTCTACGGACCACGACAGCGACCCGATATGGCCTTTCACCGCTTTTGCAAGGCCATGTTAGAGCATCGGCCTATTCGCATCTATGGCGATGGTCAACAGACACGTGACTTCACCTATATCTCTGATGTGGTTGAGGCGAATATTCGTGCAGCTATGAGCGATATGGCTATTGGTGAAGCAATGAACATTGCTGGGGGCTCACGTGTATCCCTACACGATGTGATGCAGCTCTTACAAGAAATCAATGGTGCTCCCATCAATACAATTTTTGATGCCAGGCAGTATGGTGATGTCCGCGATACTTTTGCAGATACTGAGCGGGCAAGACAGCTTATAGGATACAGCCCTCTGGTGTCTTTGCGCGAAGGGCTGGCAAAAGAGTTTGCTTACATCACGTCGTTATATGGGGATGCGAATATTGCATCAGTCACGACTGTTTGAATAAACTCATTTCACTTTGTATGGAGTAAGGAAGAGTGAGCGTATTGCTACCACTGGACCAAGAAGAGACGATTCCCAACATGAAGGCCGTGCGACGCCCAGACACAGGGCAAGCATCTCCTGCCGCGAAGGTAGCGCTACCTCAGGTTCCTCCCAGGATAGCGCTACCTCAGGTTCCTCCCGGGGTGGGTATCACGCCGCGAACGGATCCAAGCCAGACAATTCTTAGGCCAGTTCAATTGAGGCACGTTGGTGGTATCAGTATAGAGGATATTCCTACGGAAGAGCTGCCAGCAATAGTTCTAAAGGAAGAGCTGCCAGCAATAGTTCTAAAGGAAGAAACAAAGACGCACCAAAAGAAAGGTTGGGTGGGACCTGTTGTTCGTACTATTGTGACGGTGTTGCTTTTTGCTTTTCTGTTGCGATCAATGAGTTGGTCAACGCTTGTACCGACGCTCATGCACGTTAGCCATACCTATCTCTTGATAGGGTTAGCTGCCGGAGTCCTCTGCATTTTCTTCAGTGCCTATGGCTGGCGCGAGGTTGTAATCGCGGAGAACATCAAGGCTGACCTTGCACGGCTGATCGACCTGTACCTGGTAGGTATTGGTTTTAGTCATCTCCTCCCAACCAGCATGGGAGGAGATGCAATAAAAGCGTTTTATGTTGGGCGCGATTCTGGCAATATGGCAGGGGCAACCAGTGCTGCTCTCATGAGTCGCATCACAAGTTTTGTGGGAATGCTGCTTATTGCGCTACCAGGCATCGCAATCTTCCACAAGTACTTCACTAAGCAGATTGTTATTGAGTTTTTACTGCTCAGTCTATTGCTGATAGGTGCGATTGTCGCGGCCATTCTCGCTGTTACACTCTTGCCAGGACTATCTAACAGGGTTTTAAAGGGGGCCTGGACCAAAAATCCCATGTTTATGAAATTTCTGGAGGTTGGTAATGCTCTGAATGGCTCCATCAGGAAACCTCGTTCCATGTTGGGCGCAACTCTGTTTGGCATGTTGTTCTGGGTAGCTAGCTTCCTGAATTACTACGGGTACGCGATAGCATTGGGAATACACGTTCCCTTGCCTTTCTACGTTGTTGCTATTCCGTTCGTCTCGATTATCGCGTCCTTACCCATCTCAATTAACGGCTTTGGCGTACGAGAGGGTACCTTTGTGTATCTCTTCTCGACGATTCACGTTCCTATTCCCACAGCAACGCTCCTGGCCTTGTTGATGGATGCACAGGTTCTGCTCTTTGGGCTTATCGGTGGTTGCATCTACTTCGCTATGAGCAAAAAGACAAATTGATATACACGGTACCTGATTTCCTCTCGCGTAGGAGATGGTGAGCTAAAAAGTAAAGAGGCTCATGTCCTACGCACTCAGGAAACATCATCTTTGTGCTGAATAGGTCTGGTTTTCTGGACATACATTGTAAGAGGTTCAAGATGAATAATAGTCATAATTCTCAACAGAATGTTCCACCACCGGGCATGGATCCCCGGGCAACACAGTTTCAGGGGTCATTCGCAGGACCAGGACCTGTGACAAGGCCTGAGCAACGGCAAAATATACCAATTGCGCAGCCTTCATCTTTATCTGGAACTTTCCCCTTCATCTCTCAGGGGTTGAATGGGAAAAGCAAGCGCAGCGTTATCATTGGTTCCGTCCTCGGTCTTCTGATCTTGTTGGGAGGAATTGCTTTTGCCGCCTGGTGGTTTTTGATAAAGTCAACGCCAGATGTAACACTCTATCAAGTGGGTAGTCAGAATACTACTCAGGATATTGGTGGTGGTGGCATCATTTTTCCGCGCCAGCAGCTTGACATTTCGTATCCAGTAGCTGAACGAGTGGTCTCCGTTCTTGTCAAAGCTGGCGACCAGGTCACCCCTAATCAGCCGCTTATTCAGCTCGACGCGTCGCAACTCAATGTTCAAATCCAACAGGCTGCTAATGATGTGGCTGCGGCGCAAGCATTTCTCAACTCTGTCTCGGCGAGCGGGACTGCGGTGAACATTGCTCAGGCCCAACAACAGTATGACCTTGCGAAGAATCGTTATAATGCTCTGGTCGCTCAATCGTCATCTGCTTTCCTCCATAATGGCAAGTTAATTGCTCCCATGAGTGGGGTCGTCACGGCGGTGAACGTCAATCCCGGCAGCGTGTTTGCTGCAGATGTTCCACTGCTCACAATTATGGATGAGTCCATCTTGATTGTACATGCGAAGATACCGCTCTCAAATCTTGGACAGGTGGATCTGGGTCAGCAAGCAACTGTTACACCGTCAGCTTTGCCAGGCATCAGCTTACAGGGAACTGTGAGTGCTATCATTCCCCAGGCAGATCCACAAACCGACACATTTGAAGTATGGGTAAAGGTAGTCAATACCAATAAGATGCTTTTACCTGGTATGAGCGCTTTTGTGCATATTCAAACTGCAGGCAAGGCGGCGCTTGCTGTCCCTCGTTTAGCCGTACTTGATGCGGAGGGCAACGCATCTGTTTTCGTTGTACGGGATCAGCGTGCATATCTGCAGCATGTACAAGTTACGGGACGCTCTGAGGATGCTATCTATATTGGAAGAGGACTTGCTGCTGGCGATAATGTCGTGCTCGTTGGGCTAGATACATTACAAGATGGCCAACTTGTTCGTGTCAATCATACTGAAGCAAGCATGTAGTCTGAGAGAGTAATTATCGTGCTTGACTCAAAACAACATACGTTTTTTCAAAAGGTTCGTTCACTGCCACTGCAAGTCATCATCCCAGCGGCAGTTGGTTGTAGTATGCTCTGTGCAAGCGTGCTACCCTGGCTCAATGATCCTTTGCAAGGGTTTTATTCCGCCTGGAAGCTACCCGTAGATATTGGTTGGCAATTTCATATCAATATACTCAGCTACGGACTTCTCTGCACATGTTGTGCAATCCTTGCCTTTCTCACTGCTTATGTCCACTTTAGACAGTGGAAAGAGTTCAGGAAAGGTGCGTACTTCACATCAGGATATCTCTCTCTGGGTATTCTCTGTATGGCACCCTTCTTTCTCTTCTGGTTCCAGTATCTGTGGGCTGATTTGTATGGAATTGATGTACTTGCTCAACATACAACGCAGGCACTATTGATACAGCACCACTTTGGTTATAGCGTTTCCAGAGAGCTTATTCCACTCTCACCGTTAACGTTATCTACCGCGACCCTCCTGGAGCGTCTTGTGCTTCTGATAGACCAGGTAGTTCCTGGAGTATTCGTGCCGCTTGTGAGTGGCTGTTTGTTGATTTACTATCGGCGCTTCCTCTTAGCTTCAGGCTTGACTACTGCGAAGAAGCACCCCAAACAAAACCAGCTTGTCCTGATGCTTCTGGGTTTGCTTTTAGTTACGGCCGTATTTGGGCGTTCTCCTGCTGCAATGGTATGTGAATATACTGCTAAAGGGTCGTTGGCGTCGGGAGATAATGTAATGGCTTTGAAATGGCTAAATACTGCTCTTTTCTTGAATCCTGCGCTCGATCAGGTATCGTACTTCCATATAGAGCGAGGTCAAGCATATTATAGTTTGTATCCCAATATACAGAGTGATGATAGTCGTGTTTACCTTGCTTTTGTGTATCGCACGCAGGGAGACTACCTGGATGCAGAACAAGAACTGATTGCCCTGTGGCGTACACATCCAGCGACTTCCTGGGTGGTTGCTGAAGCAAGCGTCACCTTTGAAACGTTGGCGGAATTTAACCGGCAGAGGGGGGGGCAGCCAATACCAAGGGCAGAGAACGATGTTGCTTCTATGACCTGGCTGCAACTTCTTTCACAAGTAGATCCTTCAAATGTATATGGGCAATATGTTATAGGCCGCCTCCAATATTACTTACATAGTTATGATGCGTCTATAGCGCGGATGACAAAGGTCATACAACTGAGCCGTAATGCTGATATCCAATCATCGGCGTATACCTATATAGGGTTGAGCATAGCTGGACAAGGCAATATCGTGGATGCACGCAAGTTTCTCTTCCAGGCCGCTAAGCTTGATCCCGCTTATCATAACAACACCGCTCGCGAAGAGCTTTCAGGGCTTCATTAGCAGTTCCATTAGCAGTTCACAGAAAGTGGGTTCCGATGGCCTTTTCAGATATACAAACACAATTTAGAGTGATGCCTGCTGCTGAAGTGTCACCGCAAGCACCGTCACACAAGCGATACCCACATAGGCTGATGCTATGGATGTATCTTTTACTTGCTTGTTTGGGGGCAAGTTGGTTTTCCTTTCAAGTCTTTCTTGAGCCACAACCAGCACGTTTTGCCGCACCCTGGCAGAATTCTCAATGGGTACAGGCGGCAGACGGAAACGCTCCTACAGCCTATTTTCGCTATACTACGAGCCTGAACACATTACCTGATGCTGCATTTGTCACAATAGCAGCGAAGCAAGTTTTTCGTCTCTACGTGAACGGAACCTTTATTGCTACAAACGCTGTAGATATTACTCAAGGAAGTGGGTCGCATGCCTACATCTACGACGTGGCTTCTGCTCTACAAACGGGACCCAATGTGATTGCGATACGCGTCAGCAACCTTAATAAGCAGACACCATCACTACGAGCGAGCCTTGGTATTGTGCTAGGCTCATCTATTTTCTATCAAGGGACCGGTTATGGATGGCAAGCAACAGCACAAAGCGCGCTTGTCTATCCTCGTTATAATACAGGTTTGCCGGCGTGGCTAACAAACAAATTTGATGCGAGTTCCTGGTTACCAATTCAGATGGTCGCAAATCCGCCTGCTTCACCTCTGCTGACAGAAAATCCTTTGCTTTATGAGCATCCACTTGCTTCGCAGTGGATGAGTGCTGGCGGCAGCCATAACGCCTACTTTGTGCGTACCATTTCGCTGCCTATTGATACAGTTGGGACCTGGCTGCGTATTGCTGCAACTGGTCCTGCTATTGTCTTCATCAACGGGCATCAGTTGATTGCCTGGAATGGTGAGGCACCTGTACCACCGCAACAAATAGCTGACTTTCTTAGCGACCAGGAAACAGTAATTCAATATCAGAAAGGTCTTCTGGTAGGACTCTACGATATTTCACCTTATCTCCATGCGGGTACCAATACTATCGCTGTGCATGTCTCCTCGCCGGGGAGCGTTGCCGCTCAAACTGGATTAAGTACACTTAGTGCTGCGCTCGTTGCAGATATGTTCTCCGGTGACATTCAGAATCGTTATATGTGGTTTCCTTCTAATGTTGGCTGGCAAGCGTCTGCCCAGGCACCTGACAATTGGGAACAAGGAGGAAGCGTTACCCAGGCCTGGTCATCTCCCTTTCCTGTAGGGCGTCCTGGAGTGACCCGTTCTCTTTATGTACCGGAAAACCCGACCCAGCATAATGTAAGCATTATCCCTCTTTCGCTCCTCGCCGGGGTTATTCTGTTGAGTGTGGGAGCGGTACTTGGACTCTGGTTACTGATGTCATGGTTGGTCAAGCGCCGCTACTCCTTTTCACGCACTGAGGCGCGTGAGATGATGAGTGTCGCATATATGCCTGCTCTTGCCTGTGAAATACTGCTTGTTGTACTTTCTCGTGAGCCTCAGATACCGCAGCCTTTTCCCTACACGTGGCAATGGGGAGTGTTACTCCTTCTGCTTGTGGGAGCTGGTTATCTCTTGCTCTGGCTAAATGCTGGAACAGTGCAAAAGTTGTTAAGCTATTTCATGAGGCTCTCCTCGCCCTTAAAGGCAGTGGTTGCACCGTGGAAAGCAGCGACCATCCGTAATGGATCAAAGGTTTATAGTCAACCTAAGATTCGGCTGGTAGTTGCGTGGTTACGCATACATTGGGGACTGGTAGTGCTCGTTCTCATTGCCCTTCCATTAATCACTTACAATCTCTCTTACGAACCTTACTGGCAAGATGAGCTAACGAGTTACTTTGCCGCCAGGGGCATTCTGGCGCATGGGCTTCCTCTCTTGCCCTCTGGTTTCCTCTATGCCAAAGGTGAACTGTATTCGTATGTCCTTGCCTTATTCATAGCAGTCTTTGGCGAACAGAATGGCGTACTTCGCGTACCGAGTGTTGTGGAATACCTGGTGAGCATACCGGTTTTTTACTATGTTGGTTGCTATTTTTTTGAGCGACGTATCGCTCTATTAGCGACTGCAATGCTTGCCCTCTCACCTTACGTGCTCTTATGGGGACGGCAAATGCGTATGTATGAGCAAGCACAATTTCTGACGATACTTGTGATGTATCTGTTTTATAAAGCGTTGCGGGAACCTCAACGTCCTCGCCTCGTGTATCTGGCCATAGTTGCCCTTGTAGCAACATACTTGAGCCATGAGGAGGTCTTTATTATCTTCCCCGCGCTCGTAATCTGTGTATTGCTAGCGAGTTTAATGGAAAGTAAGGCCGACAGAGCGATGCAAGTTGGGGCCAGACGTCTCCTGCCCCCGATACTGTACCAGAAACATTGGTGGTATGCTACAATACTGGGGGCGAGTTTAATCGCTCTCGAATTGGTGATCACTAAAGTATCACATCCGCCTATCCTCGGCACGGATCAGAGCCAGCAGTCACTTATCCAGGTGTCGGCTGATAACCTTGCATACTACTTTAAGCTCTTGTTCTTTCCACCTGCAGTGAATGGTAAGCTGCCATGGCTGACTTTGAATTCATTACTCGCTGTTGTTGGATGTATAGTGGGAATACGCTGTGCAGATGCGCGTGCAATATATTGTGGCCTGCTGCTGTTCATCTCTCTTTTCACTCTGGCTCTGGTGTTTACCCTCACGGCTGACCGCTATGTGTATCCACTTCTGCCAGCTTTATATTTAATGGGAGCTTACGCTTTGCTGAAAGGGCTGCGTTTCCTATGGAGGCTGGTGGCTTCGCCGCTTGCACCACAAGAGGGACGAACAAATATACTTCGTCCAGGTACTTCTGCCTTTCCACTGGTGCGCCTGTTGATGGCGTTTACGACGGCACTTGTGTGCGCAAGTGTCTTAGTCTTGCCGATGTTGCCGATCAGTGGCTATAATCTCTTTGTCAGTCGAGAAGCGGGTTTTCTCTATCATCGCCACTACGCTGATTATGATACTGTTGGACAGTACATGCATGACCATTGGCGCGAGGGTGATATCGTTATCGCTGTATCTCCGGCGATTTCTGTTCTGTACTACGTTGGTCATGTGAACTACTTCTTTTCGGTAAATCGGGCGCTTTATCTCTTTGAACGGAATGGTCATATTGTAGATACGCCCACGGGTTCAACGCCGCTGCTCAGCCAGGGCGATTTCCAATCTGTGCTTGCTTCACATAAACGTATCTGGATCATCTCAGATAATGGTCAGTACCAATTGGGCATTACA
Source organism: Ktedonobacteraceae bacterium (assembly GCA_034438015.1). Classification (GTDB taxonomy): domain Bacteria; phylum Chloroflexota; class Ktedonobacteria; order Ktedonobacterales; family Ktedonobacteraceae; genus JACDAE01. The sequence goes on from DAOTTD010000168.1 coordinate 8,693, forward strand.
AAGGGAGGAAGGTTTACATTTCCCCCTGATTTTCATATCGTGTACGAAGGGTATGGATCGGCTATTTATGTTCGTGGAGGTTGACATGTGGTTCGTGTGGCTGAAAGGAATGAAGCTCCTTATGCAGCCAGAAACGAAGCTAGCGCTTCTAGCCTAGGCTCATCTGGCTGAAAGGAATGAATGTTTTTGTACACGAGAGCACGAAAGGAGAATTTGACCGTGCATTTTCATTTACCTTGTTTCACGCGTAAGAGGATAATACTGGTCCTTCCTGTATTACTGATTGCGCTAGCGGGATGCTGGCCGTTTGCACAGAATTCACCGAATGGTAATCCAACGTCTGTCTCTGTGCCAACCATACAAACAGGATCTCCAGTGATAGGGAAACTTTCGCCTACTATTGATACCCTTGCGAAGCAAGTGCTCACCAATATACAGATGCATGGATGGAATCCTAAAGCGGTAACGCACGGCAAAGTCACGGGAGGACTATTCACTAACTGGAAAATGAGCAACCCCACGATCACAAATGCATTGGGCCTTGGACCTAGTGACGCGACTCAAAGCAAGCACGATATACAGGTGGATCTCTTTTACCTTATGTCGCTGGCTGATTATCATCAACTCCACCCCCAGGACCACACCTTCGATTCTGAAATAGAGCGTACAACGACACAGGTACTCTCAGATTTTCAGACATACAACCTCCCTAAGGGCTGGATTTACTTCTTTCTGCTGCGTAGTGGCTTGTTCCTGCAAAATTCTGCTCTTGTGAATGAAGCTCACGATGTTGCCAGTCGCACCTACACGAACTGGTATGACCCCGCACTGGGTTTTGTCTATAATCGTAGCCACTCACCTGGCAATTACAGTCCCAATCTTTCTTTACAGGCAGGGGCTGCGCTTATTGAGGCTGGCTTCCGTTGGAAGCAGTCCGACTGGGTAAGCGCTGGTGAAAAAACAATCGACCATGTGATAGCTGCTGCTCTAAACCCTCAGTATCATATGTTCTACAACAATATGACTGTTGGGAGTAATGGACACGATCAGGTGCAGAACTACCAGGCAAAGCCCAGTACGCAAGGCGAAGCGGCTACTGCATTACTGAGTGCATATACCCTGACACATCGCCAGGAGTACCTGGATGTGGCTGGTCAGGTCCTACAAAGTCTATTCGGAACGAGTGGGCTGTGGGATCAGCAACGAGGAGGACTTTTCTTCGCGTTTGATATGCAAAAAGAAAAACTGCTGAGTGGTTACAAAGAAACCCGCAGCCAGACTCTTACCCTGATCGCCCTTCACAACTATGATCAAATAATGCACGCGACGGGTAAGCAACCCTTTATCCAGCAAGAGCAGTCACTCGTAACAGTGTTGACCGATCATTTTTACGAGCGCACCTATCATGGCTTCTTCTATCGTGTCACACCGGACTTCCAGGTCTATGTTGACAAGCCAGGTCAGGGCATAGGGGTTGAAGACTACTTCACGACCGAAGCAATGGGGAGTGTAGCCGATGCGCTTCAACAGACGGAGTTTGCTGTGAAATGAAGCTCCTGATGCAGCCAGAAACGAAGCTACGCATCTAGCCTGCGCTCATCTGGCTGAAAGGAATGAAGCGAGGTGGTGAGGAGCGGTAATTAGAATATAGGCTAATGTTTGTAACATTATACACCATGTATGAACTATTCTGAAGGGGAAACTTCTATGTGTGGCATCTGTGGTTTTTTGGACCTGGATGGTGAGGGCACTGTAACAGAGGGTGTATTGCGCCAGATGACTTCCGCACAGCGACATCGTGGTCCTGATGATGAAGGCTATCTCTGTGAACCGGGAACGGGAATAGGACTTGGCTTTTGTCGCCTGGCAATTCTCGATCTGACCCCTGCGGGTCACCAACCAATGTCCAACGAGGACGGGACGGTATGGCTCGTCTTCAACGGCGAAATCTATAACTTTCAGGACCTGGTTCCTGCACTCGAGCAGGCTGGTCATCGGTTCCGCTCTCACTCGGATAGTGAGGTGATTATTCATGCTTATGAGCAATGGGGAGCCGAATGCCTTCAGCGCTTCATCGGCATGTTTGCATTCGCTATCTGGGACAGTCGCAAACACTCTGTCTTTCTCGCACGCGACCGCATGGGCGAGAAACCACTCTATTATTGGAGCGACGGCGCTTACTTTGCTTTTAGCTCTGAAATGAAGGGTTTGCTGACTCTCCCATCGATTCCACGCCAATTGAACCTGCGTGCACTTCAATCCTACCTGTCATACGAATATGTCCCGTCACCTGAAAGTATCTTCACAGGTATTCAGAAGTTACCAGCAGGTCACTGCCTGGAAATTCGGCTCGATGGCTCTGCTCAGGGCAGGCAGACAACTGACTGGCGCCCACAGCAGTACTGGGACATACACTTTCAGACTACTGAAACGGGTCCGCGCTCGATAGATGATTATGCATATGAACTGCGAACGCTGCTCAAGAAGGCTGTCACACGCTGCTTGATCAGCGATGTACCTCTGGGGTTATTCCTGAGTGGTGGTCTCGACTCAAGCAGCATCCTTGCCATGATGACCGAGGTCAGTAGTGAGCGTCCCAAGACGTTCAGCATCGGCTTCGAGGAAAAAACGTTCAGTGAACTAGACTATGCCCAGCTTGTCGCACATCACTTTGGCTCTGAGCATCATGTAGAGATTCTCAAACCTGATGCGAACGACCTCGTTCAGACTATTGCCGATATACTGGATGAGCCATTTGCCGATGCCTCAGCGCTGCCCACTTTTCTCGTCTCGCGCATGGCACGTCAACATGTGACAGTCGCGCTCTCAGGCGATGCAGGTGACGAACTCTTCGCTGGCTACGACTGGTATCGTGCCCAGAAGTTCGCCTCGGCCACCGTAGACCATCTTCCAGAGAGTATACGCCAGCAACTCAGCACTTTTGCCTCAGGCATTCCTCCTACTTCCAAGAAGAAGGGCACGGGCGATATCGTCCGTCGCTTCCTGGAAGGCGCTAGCTTACCAGGAAAGATGCAACACTCACGCTGGCAAACCTTCTGGCAGGAAGACGACCTGGCGCATCTGCTGACAATTCCAGAAAACGAACGCTCTACCGCCATTGACCCACGGTTTCTAGCTCTCTTTGCAGCCAGCGAGAGCACCCATACCCTTGATCAACAGCAGTATGCAGACCTCAAACGGTACCTACCTGACGACATCCTGCTTAAGGTAGATCGGATGAGTATGGCCGTTTCTCTGGAGACACGCGGACCACTTATGGATTACACCTTCGTCGAGTTTGCAGCGCGCCTCCCCTCAGCGCTGCGTCTGCACGGATTGTCTACGAAATATCTACTTAAGCGGGCAATGGGAGATATCCTCCCTCAACAGATATTACGTCGTCCCAAGCTAGGCTTCAATATTCCCTACAAAAACTGGCTGCGTAATGAACTAAGGGATCTTTTACAGGATACACTCTCGCCAACACACCTTCGCCAGCAGGGACTCTTTCACCCTCAGTATGTCCAGACACTGATTCGCGAGCATATGGAAGGGGTTCGCGATCATTCACACAAGCTCTGGCAGTTGCTCATTTTCCAATTATGGTCGGAGCGCAACCTTTCCAGCAAAACAGCCAGTTTTCATCTCACTGAAAGTCGAAGGACTGCGCTGTGAGATGAACTTCAATCATCGATAAGAGTACACAAATTTGCTTATCCAAGGAGGAAAAAAGTAGTAGTAGATCTGTTGTAAATCCTTTCGAAGTGAAAACGTGCCAAAGAACTCTTTCTTAGCATGTTTTTAGTTAAAGTTAAATGCTGCCTCAACAGAGATGAAGATATCTTTTATGAGGAATAGACAAGTACTTCTTTCTTCTCTTCATAGAGTATTTCGGCTATTCCTCATTTTGCTCTAATTGATGGCGAAAGCCACTCATGTTTCATTAGCAAGAGATGTTATTTTCTGCGCATTATAGCCGCGTCGAGGCATAGAGAACTTCAAGTTGAGGCAGATGGATCTTTCAGCGCAACAAAAACAAACATATCTACCCTGCATTTATCTTGCAAGTATGGTAGAGAGTCAGGAGGAATAATGAAACCTTATCTTCTCGATCTATTTGTCGCGTCAGCCAGAACACGAACTCGGACGCCAGGCTGGGTCATCCGCTGGTATCTTTCAATCTTCGAACCACCGCTTGGCAAAACCTTGCGCTTAGATATGGTCAAGGCTCTACTTCGACAGAGCAAGTGTGACCTGAAAGGGAAGCGAGCTCTCGACGTGGGATGTGGCATTGGAGACCTTGCCTTTACTCTTGCAGCACGAGGAGCAAAAGTAACAGGTGTTGAGCTTGACGCCGGGAAAGTAGAAAGTGCGAATCAGATCGCGCATAAGTGGAACTTCCCACAGGAGAACCTACAATTCCTTGTCGGTGATGTCACTAAGCTGGATCAGATGAATCTCGGGCTCTTCGATGCGATTTTCTGTGTGGCACTGCTCGAACACATTCAGGACGATGTTGCACTGCTCGAACAAATCCAGCATCTATTATGTCCTGGCGGTTTCTTCATTTTGGAAGTGCCCAGTGCGACCAGGAAAACGATTCCTGAGGTAGAGGCGGAGGATGGGCATGTGCGGCCAGGCTACTTTTTCGAGGAGGTGCCTGCGTTGTTGTCGAGGACAGGATTTCATCTGGTGGCAACACGAACTATGGATTCCCTGGGGCTTCGGTATCGTTGGTGCGCATCCTCACGTGTTCTCCCAGGACGTACGGCGCGTGGTCAACTGTTTGCTGTCTTTGCGCCTGTGTTCATCCCACTGATTCGTCTAACCTCAATGCTTGTAAAACGACCTGGGGCAGAATTATGCTTTCTCGCGGTCAAAGAGAGGGTACTCGATACATCCCCGTCAACTGGTGGTTGAGCTTACTCCCTGTGGTAACGTTGCTCGCCTCTCCTCTTGCAGTCGGCGCAAGATGGAGAGGTACCTGGACAGTTTCATCAAGGATCGTCAATATGGTGTGGAGGTTTGTATCGATTTCGCCTTGTCCCCCTTAGCCAGGTAGAGGAGCCCACCAAGCCCACCAAAGAAGAGACGCTGCACATCCATCAAGAGCACGACCGCCAACGCCGCCGTTGTAGGCACATGAATTGTCGAGTAGAGATAGACGACCAGGTTTTCTCTCACCCCAAAACCACTGATTGAGATGGGCAAGGCGCCGACTATTCCCACGAAAGGAACGGCGATCAGATAGAAAGTGAATGGGACGTGCAGCCCCAGAGCTATTGCATACTCGTAGTAGTTCAAACAGTTTGTGATCCAGAAGAGGATACCAAATGAGATGGCCTCTATCATGGTACGAGGCCTTGCCATCAATCTGCTCATCGAAGTTCCTGTTTCAATCACCTTCACTACTATCTTATTCTTCACCCAGGCACCGTGAAAGAATCTGCCAGGAATCTTTGGCAAGACTACTGCCATGACCATTGCTCCTCCGATAGCTACGGTAAGGAAGAGACTGAGCAAGAGGAAGCGCTTAATCAGCTCATGATTAAACTGTTCATGCAGGAAAATCAATGTAGGAAGCGCGACCAGCAGCATTCCCATGAAGCCAGTGATTCGGCTCATGAGTACGGCGCTTGCTGAGCCCGTCATGTTCCTTGCATCGCGTCCCACGTAGAATGCCTTCACAGCATCCCCTCCCATGCTGGTCGGCAGGAAGTGACTGAAGGCTACTCCTATCAGGTAGAGGCTCGTCAGACGTGCCAGATCTGTCTGAATACTTTCCGCATGAACGAGTCTGTGCCACAGGTAGGCACTAAAGATGACTCCTAGAGTTCCCAGGCAAAGGCCAACCAGCATTTCCGTATAGTGAATGTGCACGAACATAGAGAGGAGGGTAGACCAGGAGATTTCTCTGAAAAGGAACACGAAGAGCAGCAGCGTCACTCCCGCACGGACTATGAAGGAAACCCCTTTGCCTCCTGCCCTTTTTTTCTTCTCAACCTGCTCTATATTACTGATCCTTCCGCTACTATCTGGCGGTATCGCAAGGATCACTGGTGCTGTAATCGCTTTTGCTATATCCTCCGTGCTCTTCTGTTTGCTACTACGTGGTGGTATCGCAGGGATCACTGCTGTAATCGCTTTTGCTATATCCACCACTAGAGATGTCTCCACTCTATCGAAACGCTGTAGGCGTATGGATCTAGGCGTTGTCAGAGGCAGACCCGGCAGGCGCAGATGTGTTTGAATTTGAAAAGGAGCACTTTGATCTAAATCCTCTGATGTTATCACCTCCTCAGATGCTGTGCTGCCTGTGTCGCTTGTGCGATGACCCTCATACATTACTCCATTTTGATGATTCCAGACCTCTTTATTGAGAGACATGTTTGTTGGGAAATGAGTATCCATATCACTACTCCAAATATTGTCTGCTCCTATTGTAACCCTTTGTAACCTTGTTGACGCCCTTTTAATAGGAAATTAATCCGAATGGGCTATTCATCCCACATTTCTGCAGTTTATCTCAACAGAATTTGAAATTTTTGCCAGTATGAGGCGGATTATGCTGAGGTAGACAATCGCCTTGCTACTTGATGGGATGCTCATTGAGAAACCTTTACCTGGTTCGTCAATTTATCATAATGCCGTAACTTCATTACTATATACAAATACATCAACGTCAGATAGATTAAAGAAAGACGAAAAATGCCCTCGAATGAAAAGCGAATCAATGAAGTGAATCAATCAAAATGAAGTGAATCAAGGAGAACAGAAACATTATGATGACAAAACTGCCCTTGCTTTCTAAGCAGGGAAAACCTTTTAAAGTACGTCGCTGGTTCTCGCCTCTGGCTCTTGTCCTGGTTCTCGCTGGCCTCTTCGCCATCAACGCTACTCATAACACGCCACTGCTACACGCTGCCGGTCCGAGCACGAAGATCTGGCTTCAGGCGATGGATTCGTGTAAAGAGGCCCTTCCAGGGGCCAATTTCACGCTCATTACTCCTAATGGCACGAAGGTGAATGCTGGTCCAAGCGCTGGGACAAAGCGGGTGACGGTGTCATCTGGCAGTTGTCCTTTACAACGGGGCAACTGCCTGACAGTTCCTACTGGATGCGTGAGCTGGCTCATCACCCCTCCAACCTCGGGGGTTGCTACCTACGCCATCAAAGAACACTCAACATGGGATGCTACAGATGGTTTTTATGAGAACCCTCCAGGGGCGACGGCTTTCACCGGGTTCGTCCACTGTAATGGCGGCAGCGCCTGCCAAACAGAGAGCGCAACGTTCACCGTGAATGCCAATGGCGTGGTGAGTGGGACCACAACCAATATTTATCCTGATGGGAAGAGTACAATGTATCCGTCGGGTGGCACATTTAGCGGAACACAGACGGATCCGATTGTCTTTCATAATTTCCAGCTTGGTAATGGGTCGTGTGATGGGGATAAGGACAACGATGACCACTTGACGGGTTCACCCAGCTCACATTGTGATAGTGATCACGATTAATCGGGTAAAGTTACAAGCTCAGGCTAGATGAACAACAGACTTCAGCGTGTGGCTACCCGCGCCATTGCTTCGTATACTGCTGCGTAATATTGAGGTACAGGTTGCCATAGTGTACGCTGGGCTCGATCATCGCACCCTCGAACCACTCGTTGAAGGTGGTAATCGTGACCCAGTCGGGATTGCTGCTGAGTGCACCCGTCCAACTCTCGCGATACGTCGTGCCGTTTTTACGCTGGATGATATACGTCCCCTTGCGTCCAGGCACGCGCGTATCGTCGTAGCCAGGCAGGACGCCCGCGGCCCAGATCTTCTGCGTTTTGTGCGCCTGGTTATAGCTATTGATCTTCGTGCGAAATCCCTGGTCGACGGCATTTATATTATTATGTTGAATGCCCCAGTAGGCGGCGCTGAAGAGGTGCAGGCCATCGAAGACGTTGAGCAGGTTGGTATCGACCCCCTCCGCCGACCAGATCGTCTGATTGTGGGGATCAACCTGCCGGCGAATGGCGGCCCATTGTGCCAGCGTGCGTCCGTTACCCAGCGGGTCCCAGAAGAAGAGGACTGGCTTGCCCTGCCAGTGGAAGAAATGCGAATCGTTCCCGTAATGGGATAGCACGTAGCGCAGGCTGCTTACGATCTTACTCGTTCCTTGCAACGTGGGCGCATCGCTCTCGAAGTAGATCGTCGAGGCAAAGTGCACGTGCGTCGTCTGCTCCAGCGTGGCGGAGAGCGCCAGCAGCTTTGCGAAATTCTTGTCCGTCGGGTCTCCCGCTCCCCACCACGAACTGATAAACCCGGTGATACCAGCCGTTGTCGCTTCTTGCAGTTGCCGGTTGATCGTGGCGTTGTCGCTGGAATTATACTTCGTCGTCGGCAGATCCGACATCGTGCTGGATGACCACGTTGAAAGGCTGTACCATGTGTAATAGAACGCCAGCACGGGACGCCGCGTACTGACTACATTCGCTGATGTCCCCGGCGTCGGCGTCGTATAGTGCAAAATAGATGTCGGCGTTGGTTGTAGCGCCCAGGGAGGTAATGTCGGCGTCGGCGTTGGCGTCGGTGGCCCCTGTGGCGTTGGGGGCGTGCTGCTCACCGCCGTGGGCTGCAACCCCGGCGCCGCGTTCGCTGTATCCTGACAGGCACAAATAAAAACTAGCAGACAAACATTAATCAGTATAAAAATTATTGTTCTGTATTTCTTGTAGTGAAACACTTTCATAAGATGCCTTCTCCAGGTAACTGTTCAGGACTCATCAGCGCCAAAGGCGGGGACTGGTGCGAGCCGCGCTGCAGCGAAGGAGTCCGGCAAGAGGGACCTGAATAGTTATCCCCTAAAATCATTATAGTATCAAAAAATCGAGCGTTTGATCGCATCGATCTTTTGTTTGTACGGAAACCGTACTGGCACAACTACCGATGCCTCTACTTCCTTTGCTTCGCATTGGAAGCTACTTGAGCACGATAGGGTCAACCTATCTTGCGGTAGCGCTTTTACCTGTGAGACCGACTTATCACAGAACCCGTAAAACACTATTCTGTTGAAAATGTGCTCTGGCGGGGATTGTAGCCGATAGAGAACATCGTGTCAAGAATCGTGAAAAAACTGTCAGAAAACGCTAGAAAACGCAAGAATTTGAGAAACTAGTTACGATACTGTCGCGTCAAATGTGATCGGCAGGTGTTTGAAGCCAAAGAGGAAACGGCCCTCGAACAGCTCTGGTGGCTTATCGCGTACGACGCGCAGGTTAGGCAATTGCCTGATAATCATAGGCAGCGCGACCGAGGTCTCCATGCGCGAGAGGGGCGCGCCGATGCAGAAATGAATGCCATGCCCAAAGGCGACATGCCGGTTCGGCGTGCGCATGATATCAAAGCGCTCCGGCTCTGCGAACTGCGCAGGATCGCGGTTAGCCGAGGCCAGCCAGGTGAAGATCAACTCATCCTTTGGAATGCGCACGCCTGCGATGCGGACCTCTTCCCTGGTCGTGCGCACCAGGCGCCAGACTGGCGAGGCATAGCGTAGAACCTCCTCGATCGCCCCCGGCATCAATTCAGGCTGCTTGCGTAACTGCTCCAGTGCTGCGGGATGCTCGTCAAGACAGCGGATGGCCTGGCTCAGCAGATTCGTCGTTGTGATATGCCCGGCAAGTAGGAGCACTATACAGAAGCCGATCGTATCCCCCATGCTCAGGTGTTCGCCATCGACCTCGGCGGCCAGCAGTTCGCTCATCATATCTTCGCGTGGCGCGCGCTTGCGCTCCTCTAGCATATGTTTAAAGTAGTCCGACATCTCCTCGAAGGTGCGCATGAAGCGCTGGACCTCTGGATTGTCGCGCTCCTGGGGCCGGAAGGCCTCGCTGTCGTTCAACTGCTGCCGGAGCAGGCCATCGGCCCAATGTTTGAACAGCGGTCGATCGCTGGTGGGCACGCCTAGCATTTCGGCAATCACGATCGTTGGTAGCGGATAGGCGATCTCCGTGGCGAAATCCGTCCGGCCCATCGCCTGCGTTTCGTCCAGCAGCTCCTGTGTAATAACGGCGACACGGTCTCGCAGCTTGTCGATCGCGCGTGGCGTAAAGGCGTACGAGACCAGGCTGCGATACTGGTGATGCTCTGGCGGGTCCATTGTCAGAATACTTCTTCCCCCACGCTGCTCACCATTTTCGCTGTTGGTGGCGGCTCGTGCCACGGCGCGCTGTCGCCTGCGCTCGGAGGAGAAAAGGTGGTAGTCAGTGATGATGGTATGCACATCTGCATACTGAAAAACATGCCAACATCCACTACTCTCATCAAACCACACCGGCTGTTTGTTGCGCATTTCCTCAAACCAGTCATACATTTCCTGTACATCATCAAGGGTCGAGAGTGTTTGTAGCATCGCGAGAACCTTTCATTCATTCATTACATAGAATATCTTTTCTCATCGTATAGATTACGTTCCAGGGCCACTAAGGTAGCAGGATATGGGTACCGTTGTGTGAGCTACTCCATAGTTTTTTCAGGCTATATGCGTTACAATTAATGCTACGAATACTTTACTGACCCGGCATAAACTGTGACGCGTCAATGGGGGCGACGCGAGGGCGACTCTGCAAGAGAGACAGAGGACGCGCTCAGAGGAGTAGCTGGCATGATTTCTAATTCTCATCTCTACTGCGTGCAGTGCGGCGCAGGCAACCTGCCACACGCGAAATTCTGCGTGGTCTGCGGCCACTCCCTGCAACTCGATATCTCAAACCAGCTACCCGTCGTGCTCAATGTCCCCAAATTACCTCGCCTCATCTCTCACACCCCCCCTCTGGCCCTGCCTCCATTGCTCAAGCAGCGCTACCGCATCCTGACCCAGGTTGGCAAGGGCGGCTTCGGCGAAGTCTACAAGGCGGTGGATAGCCAGTTCGGCGGTCGGCTGGTGGCGATTAAATCGATGAGCCTGGATGGTCTGGGGCCGCGCGAGGCCACGAGCGCCGCCAGCGCGTTTGAGCGTGAGGCGTTCATGCTGGCGAACCTGCTACATCCCAACCTGCCGGCCATCTACGATTTTTTCTCCGAGCAGCAGCGCTGGTACCTGGTGATGAGCTATATCGATGGCATGACGCTGGTGGAATACCTGCATGCGCGTGGTGGACGCCTGCCCGTCGAGAAGGTCCTTCCCATTGGCATTCAACTCTGTTCCGTGCTCGGCTACCTGCACAAGCGGGCGATTATCTTCCGCGATCTCAAGCTCGCCAATGTGATGCGTACGCCCGATCGGCAGTTGTATTTAATCGATTTCGGGGTGGCGCGCCTCTTTAAGCATGGTCAGGAGCGCGATACGGTGGCGCTGGGCTCGCCGGGTTACGCGGCCCCCGAGCAGTACGGCAGGGCGCAGACGACGCCCCAGACCGACATCTACAGCCTCGGCGCGACGCTGCATCACCTCCTGAGCGGCGTCGATCCATCCGATGCGCCGTTTTCTTTTGAGCCTCTCCATATCCCCGCTTATCCCGAGCTCGGCAGCCTGGTGCAGTGCATGGTCGAGAGCGATCCGCGCCTGCGCCCGGCATCGATGTCGATTATCAAGCAGGAGTTGCAACGCATCGCGCTCAGCCGCTCGGGAGAGTGGATGCAGGATACCGCGCTCCACTTTGCGGCAAAACGGGATGCAAATCAGGTCGTGCCGGGCATCAGACGCCTCTTCTTGCATAATTTGAATGGCCACAAAGTCTGATCCTTTGGACAGCCCTGCTGAAGACATCACATCACCTTGCCCGCCTGGATGTAATCAAGCTGAAAAGTACTGAACAGAGAGATATGTCTACTTGCTCCTGCGCCTTGCTCTCCGCACATGCTGCCTGTTCACAACACCAGCGATAGCGCGTACCAGGCGGATCACACGTCTGCAAGCGACTTCCGAGCAGAGGACGGCGAAGAGAGTGATTATTATTCCAAGAGCAAGTATCAGTAGCGTCGCGGCCAGCATCTCTAACACGAGAACGGGAAGATGGCTCAAAAATGTCCAAAGCATAAGAACTCCTTACTCCACCACTCACTCTGTAAAGCAGGAGTTTCTTACCAGCCACCATCCCCAGATGCCCATCACTCGCACAATCACCACATCAGTGTTTATAAATAATGGTAGCTATCCGCAATCACATCATTACAACTATTGACAAATGGACGTAGCAGTGCTACACTGATGATGTCACGTAATCGTGATCATGAGTGAGAAACTTTTGCACGGTATGGAATGTTGAGGTGCTTTGCGTGCCCCAATAGACCATCACAGGCAAAAGACGGGCAGGAGATCTCCTGCTTCACTTTTTACAGGGGCAACCGATACTTTTGTGGTAAAACCTGCGAGATGAAATCCGGTTGTAAAGATTTGGAATTTCGCTGGTTTAAAGTTGGTCGGTTGCCTTTCCTTTCTAGAACTATGTAATATTGGTAGTGTCAAGAATAGCATAACATCCTCTTTTAGTCAAATAAAAATTTGTATATAGTTTACATTTCATCATTTATATATGTCATTATGATAACTCCCAAAGCAGCTTTCTTAGTAATGCCCCGATCTTGCCTCCTTCACTCTTGACAATCCCCATTCCTCCATGTTATCTTATCTCCATAAGTTAGTTAGCGTTAATAAATCATGTGAGATATACGATGTCAGAACAATCCACTTATCAACGAGAGAAACGTACCCGTATGCGTGGCGAGGAGCGGCGCGAGGACATCCTGTTGCATGCCAGGCGCATCTTCGCAACCCGGAGCTATGCCGAGGCCAGCACTGGCGAACTGGCGCGTGCGAGCGGCGTCACAGAGCCGATGCTCTATAAGCACTTCGGCAGCAAGAAGGGACTCTTCCTCGAAGTGCTGTGCGCGTTTGGCGCACAGTTTATGAAGATATGGTCCAGTCGCATCGAAAAAAGAGCCGAACGGGACCTCCTGGACGCGCTTTCACAGGTGATTATGGAATACCGGGCGACGCTCAAGGCCGATCCCGATATTCACAAGGTCTTCTTTCAGGCCATCGCGGAGTCGGGTGATCCTGACATTGCTCAGCGCGTGAGCGACCATAATCAGCAGATCTATGCCCGTGTGCGTGCACTGGTGGAGCGTGCTCAGCAAGAAGGTTACGTCGATGCAACGATCGATCCTGACGTGGCGACATGGGGCTATTTCAGTATGCTCCTGGCGATGCAGTATAGCTTGATGCTGAACCTGAAAGATCGCTTGAACGATACAATCCTGATGGAGATGAGCAGGCTCTGGCTGCGCGCACTGCGCTCTCCAGCGAAATGATCTCTCTTTTCTGTTCTCGCATAGTATCTCTTCAGGACTCATCAGCGCCAAAGGCGCTTCACAAGGGGTTTGGTGTAGGTGGCGGGCTGGCGGCTCAGGTCGCCAGCCCGCCACCTACACCAGGAATGGAGCGAGCCGCGACGCGGCGAGGAGTCCGGAAAGAGGGACCTGAAGAGTCACCTCGCAGGTTAGTTAAAGCTAACCTGTCAAAGGAGTACCCATCATGCAAGCTACCGCGCAATCAGGCGGAGTGGCATATAAGTGGATTGTGGCCCTGGTCGTGATCTTTGGCGCCTTTATGAGCATCCTGGACCAGACCATCGTGAACATCGCCATTCCTCGCCTGCAGAGTGCCTTCGGCGCAGATCTCAACGGCGTCCAGTGGGTGCTGACCGCCTACATTCTGACGCAGGGCGTGGTCACGCCCACTACGGCGTTCTTCACCAATCGCGTGGGCATCAAGCGTTTCTACGTGCTCTCGCTCTCGCTGTTCACGCTCGGTTCGGCTCTGTGCGGACTGGCCTGGAGCCTGCCGATCCTGATCACTTTTCGTATTATCCAGGGCATCGGAGGTGCCTTCCTTTTCCCGGTCGCGATCACCCTGCTCTATCAGGAGTTTCCACCCAATCAGCGTGGACTGGCCAGCGGCATCTTCGGCATCGCGGCCCTTCTGGCGCCCGCCGTCGGCCCTACTCTCGGCGGCTATATTGTGACCTACGCGGACTGGCCGTTGATCTTCTTCATTAATGTCCCGATCGGCATCCTCGGCGTCGTCCTGGCGATCTTCCTCCTGCGCGACGGCAGAGAAGATGTCCGCTCAAGCTTCGACGTAGCTGGCTTCGCGTTAGTGGCGATCGGGCTCGCATCCCTGCTCTATGCGCTCTCCGATGCCAGTACCGATGGCTGGAGTTCGGCAAAGGTTCTGGCCTTCTTGATTGGTGGACTGATTGTACTGGTCATTTTTGTGTTCGTAGAGATCTCCATGAGCCGCCGCGAGAGGCAACCTCTGGTTGATCTGCGCCTCTTTACCAATGTTCCTTACCTGACGAGCAATATTGCCAATGTATTGATCACCTTCGCTTTCTTCGGCGGCCTGTTCATCTTCCCGGTCTACCTGCAGAACCTGCGCGGTCTGAGCGCCTTTCAGGCGGGTCTGCTCCTGCTGCCGCAGGCGTTCGCCTCGATTATCAGCGCCCTGATCGGTGGTCGCATTGTGGATCGGGTCGGTGTGCGCGTAGTGGTCATACCTGGCCTGGTCGTGTTGGCCTTTACGCTCTGGCAATTCACGTTCTTGACGCTCGACACGCCCTACATCTGGCTTCAGGGTATGTTCGTCCTGCGTGGCATCGCCCTCGGTCTGATCATTCAGCCGCTGAACGTCTCGGCGCTCTCGGATATCAACCCGCGCCGTTTTGCCCAGGCATCGTCGCTCTATACGGTCATGCGCTTCGTCTCGACGTCGCTGGGTATCGCGGTGCTGGCGACGCTCGTGCAGACGCAGGCGAAGATCCACTATAGCCACCTTGCCGAACTGGTGACGTCCGCGTCCCCACCTGGACAACTGGTCACACGCTTGCAGCAGTACTTCTTCACCCAGGGCATCCCACTGCAAAATACCAGAGCCGCCGCGATCCAGGAGGTGATTCGGCTGGTGCAGCGCCAGGGCTACATGCTGGCGCTGCAGGACGCTTTCTGGCTGACCCTTATCGTTATCCTGGTGGCGGTCGTCGCGGCGTTCTTCATACGCTCGCGCCGACAACCGGCGGTCGCTCCCTCCGACGGCAGCTCACGCCCCATCGATGAGGAGGATCGCGAGGCCCTGCTCCCGGCCATTACTATGGATTGACACTTCCCCGCTTGAAAGACGGGGAATTCTTCCTTCGACCAGGGGGCTTGCTCCTTGCGTGCCCATCGCGCCGCCACAAGGAACGGCCATTCATCCTCCACGCGAGAAAAATGGGAGTTTTCTGGCCCGCCCGTGTAATCTCTTATAGTCGTAAATACACCAACAAAGGGGAACATCTATCATGCACCGTACCATACTCGTTTCGCTGCTATTGAAAGATATTGTTCCGGGAATGAGTGCCGAAACGACGATTCACCTGCATTGATCATGTATGGTGACTATCACACGTCGCTTGGTTCCAACGTACTGCGCAATCGTTTCAGCTCAGCACGAAACTCCTCCTCCATTTTTTGCTTCTGTTCAGCGGGCATAAAACTATGCCTGACGCCATTGAGCAGAATATTGTCGATAGTATCAAGCGAAAAGTGAAAAGGATCGTGAAGCGCGTACATGTTCTGATTGAGCGTAGTGTGAAACAGCGGTGGATCATCTGAATTGATCGATAGGGGGACACCAGCGGCATAGAGATGTGGGAGAGGATGTTCAGCAAGGTTGGCATAGACCCCCAAGCAAATATTGCTGTAGGGACAGACCTCCAGTGGAATCTGGTGTCTTACCAGGTGAGCGACTAATGCTGCGTCTTCGATGGAGCGCACGCCATGTCCGATGCGTTGTGCTCCCAATGTATGGAGTGCGCCCCATATGCTGGCCGGGCCGACCGTTTCGCCCGCGTGTGGCGCGCTATGCAGCCCGCCGGAGAGCGCCTTCTCAAACCAGGGTGCGAATTGCTCAGGTGGACAGTCTACTTCAGTGCCACCCAGTCCCAGCGCCACTACGCCCTCATACATATCCTCCAGTGCGACCGCTGTAGTATATTCTGCCCGCCTTCTCCGCTGTGTTACGCCCCGAATATCGCGGACAATATCGAATACCCAGCGCATCTCGACGCCAAAACTGGCCTTCGCTCGTGCTCTGCCTTTGTTCAAGCCTTGAAAATACATATCATGTGGTACACCTAACGAGTATTCGTGTGTACTAGCCGAGAACGTTACCTCAGCGTAGCGCACATGTTGCCGCGCCATCTCCGCGCCGAACTCGTATGCGATCAGTTCATAATCGTCAGCCGTCTTCAAACAGCTCGAAATTGCGAAGAAGATCTCGACAAAGTGCGGGAAGTTGCGAAACTTAAACCATTCCCTTGCTTCTTCTACCGTCGTGACTGGCAACGTCACTTTATTGCGCTTTGCCAATGCTATCAGTGTCTCTGGCCGAATAGCCCCTTCCAGATGCACATGCAGCTCTGCCTTCGGAGCCTCTTGCAGGTAACGTCTGATACGCTGTTCTCTCTCCATCAATCATTATCACCTGGTTGCTGCAGCGGCTTCACTACATCAGGTGCCTTCCCCACCCTCGGGTGCAGCCACGATTTCACGCGCAGGTAGAGCGTGATCAGTCCGCTGAACCACAGGCCACCGTAGACATAACCCGCCATGACGTCGCTGGGCCAGTGCGCGCCCAGGTAGACGCGCGATGGGCCGATCGTCCCGATCAGGCTTGTGAGGAGCGCGATCAATGTGTTGCGCAGCTTGCCTGAGCGCCAGTTCGTTGCTAAGAGATAGATCAGCAGGCCATAGAAGTTGACGTAGTACATGACGTGCCCACTGGGGAAGCTTGGCTCGTTGATGACGCGCACCACCGTGACCAGCTCCTGCGTCGGACGTGGACGCTTGATCAGGCGTTTGACCAGTACGTTGAGCAGGCTGGACGAGGAGGTGAGCAGGACGAAGATCGCCTCTAAGCGGAAGCGCAGCGCCCAGAAGATACCCGCGATGCCGATAGTCTGTGGAACCGCCCACGCGGGGAAGCCGATCTCCGAGATGGCGTAAAAGAAGCGCCGCAGCCAGGGATTATGCTGCCTTTGCAGTTGCGTGGTGATCGCTACGTCGCCGGGAAATAATTGTGTGTTTCTGGCGATGACGGAGATCATAACGATACCGGAGAGCAGCCAGAGCCAGAGCGCCAGGAAGATGGTCCCCCGCGATACTGCATGCCGCCCCGATACCGAAGTTTCAGCCGCTACGCGCTGGGCTTCATTTACCGTCGTTGCAATGTCCGGCAGGGCGATTGGGGGCGCGTCCCCCAGCGGTGTGCTGATCGTATCTGCCTGTTTCCAAGACTTACCTGGCATAGAGTGACCCTTTCTCTTTTGTATCTTGCTCTTTTTTCGTGAGCTCGTTTTCTTTGAGTAGTTCGCTGCTCCTTGCGCGCCCGGTATGCTGTGTGCGTCTCGTGCGGGGATCGCTCATGTTGGGTCCGCTGGCGACCTGTGCGGGGACGCGTACCTGGAGCGCGTCTGGAACAACCTCTATGGCGGTGGGCGTTATCCCTTGCGAGACGCCATCGGCGTGCACTTCGACGGGAGTGTCAGCGGTGATACGTAGCGATCTGGCTGTGCACCGGGTGACCTTCGGCAGCAGTGCGCGCCTGCCCTGGCTGATTGAGAAGGCGTGACGCAGGTATTCCAGCTTGCTGAAGTTTTTATAGATGAGCACATCGAGCAAGCCATCGTCCATTACCGCGCCGGGCGCGAACTGCAGGCGCGCGCCGTAGTATGGCGTGTTGCAGACGCTGACCTGCACTGCATGGTAAGGACGGCTTTTGCGCCCGTCGAAGGAGATTTTGAAGCGCGTCGGGCGAAAGGCGAACAGGGTGTTGAGCCCGTCGATGATGCCGCGCAGTGTGGTGAGTAGTCCTTTCCGCTTGATCTCCTCGGCGGCGGGAAAGAGCGCGGCCTCCAGGCCCACGCCCGACACCTCTAGAAAGACCTGGCCGTTGACTTTTCCCACGTCGATGCGTTTTGTCTGCCCGTCGGCGATGATCCTGCATGCCTCGTCGATATCTTCAGAGATGTCTAGACTGCGCGCTATGTTGTTCATCGTGCCCGTCGGGACGACGCCGAGCGTGCCCCGCGTGCCGATCAGGCCCGTCGCGACGGCGTGGATGGTTCCGTCGCCGCCCGCCGCGATCACGACATCCACGTCCTTCTCCTCTGCAGCTTGCTTTGCCAGCCCCTGGCCGGGGTCCTCCGACGTGGTGTAGCGTACCTCTAGCTCGATGTTCTGGCTGCGTAGCGCCTCCACAATTCGCTCTTCGTATTGCTCGGCGTTACCCTGGTCCGGAGCCAGTGTTGAGACTCCGGAGACGGGGTTGAGAATAACAATAGCGCGCATAGATTTATCCGACTCCCTGCTAGAACAGTGTTCATGTGCCCATTTCTATAGATTATACGTCAGAGCTGATGCTTTCGTGTTAGCAATATTGCTGGGAAAGAACTTATGCATGTATATAACATTATTTGCATTGCTTAACGTTATGAGATTATAATAAAATCAGATTGTACCAGTCATCCCATTAGTCGCCGAAACAGCTCTGCGCGCCTCAGCATGAGAATCTAAAGTTGAATCCCTTACATCTTGTTCGAAGTGCTGAACGGTTTCATAGTGCCCCATTTGTAGACGCTGACCTCAAGAAATACCACAATGTAGAGAACATCACGAGGAGGTTTACCATGCAACAACGAACTGGAAATGTACGCTGGGGAATTGCTGGACTTTTAGGAATCGGCATCGTGATTAACTACCTGGATCGTGTCAATATCTCTGTCGCCACTCAACCCTTAGAGCACGACTTCCACTTGACGGCAGGAGAAATGGGCATCATCCTCTCCGCCTATCTATGGTCCTATGTCTTGCTTCAGGTTCCAGTTGGCGCGCTGCTGGATCGCTTTGGTGTCAAGTGGCTGGTGCGGATCGGGACCGTTGTCTGGGCCCTGGCGACCTATATGACGGCCATTGTCAGTGGACTGGGCCTTGTGATCCTGTCGAGAATCCTGCTCGGCGCTGCGGAAGCGCCGATCTTCCCAGGCGCCGCCAAGGCAACGGGCTATTGGTTCCCCCTCAAAGAACGCGGCCTGGCAACATCGGCCTTTGATGCGGCAGCCAAATTCTCAAACGTCATCGGCATTCCACTTGTCGCAGCCGCTGTCACGCTCTATGGATGGCGAGCCGGCTTCTATGTGACAGGGACGCTCAGTTTGCTCTATGCTATCCTCTTCTGGATTGGCTATCGTGATCCCAGTCAGGCGAAGCGATTAGCACCAGAGGAACGCACTTATATTGTTGAGGGAGGGGCTCAACAGGAGGGCCAGATTTCAGGCAATCCACTGGCAAACTTAGGTTTCCTGCTGCGGCAACGGAAGGTCTGGGGCTTGACGCTGGGGTTTATGGCCTATGGCTACTCGTTCTACCTGTTCTTGTCGTGGATACCAGGGTACCTGCAGACGGCGTTGCACATGACCGTCTTGAAGAGTGGTTTCTATACGATTATTCCCTGGGCGGTGGCCACTGTAACGGATATCGTGATTGGTGGCTGGTTAGTCGATACCTTGATAAGGAGAGGATACAACGCGACCAGGGTGCGCCAGACGCTCTTTACTGCTGGCCTGATATTGGGGATTGCCGTGATTGGTGCCGCCTTTACTACTAATCCAAACATCGCGATCCTCTGGATCTCTATTGCGCTTGGCGGCCTCGCCTTCGCTGCCCCTATTGGTTGGAGCATTCCAGGGTTGATCGCCCCGAAGGGAACCGTAGGAGCAGTCGGCAGCATTATGAACTTTTTCAACAACCTGGCAGGGATTATCGCGCCAATTGCAGCCGGGTTCATCTTTGAGAGTACCGGCTCATTTGCCGCCAATTTCATAGTGGCTGGTGTCGTTCTCGTTCTCGGCATCATCTGCTTCCTAACCTTGCTCGGTTCAATCGAGCAGATTCAAATGCCGCAAATCAGTCCGGCAGTGGGATCGGCTGCGAGTACAAGATAAACGAGGTAACGGTTCAGGACCTCTCAGCGGGCTACTTTGCTCCGCAGCTCGCACAGGTTTTGCGTGGCTGGCGGGCTGTAAGAATCGTTCAGCTCGCCGACAATCTTGGGACTCCACGTCTCGTGGAACAATGCAAACTTCTCCGCGAGGCATACTTTTTCGATCATGAGATGCTCTCCTCGTAGCGCCGTAGCGCAATTTCAATTTGGAGCTGTGGTTATCATAGTAATAGCACCACTTGCTCAGATCATATGGGATGCAAGCAGTTACTGAGGCGCTCGTTTTATTGTATCCTTTTGGAGGAGGCATCGGCGATGTGGGAGAAGCACAACCTGCGCAGGATATCCCTGTTCGCCCTGCTATGTCTTTCTATAACGCTCATAGCAGCGGCATGCGCAGCTTCTATCAGTCCCAACAACCAGACAACGGCGGCGGCGCCCGCCAGTCAGCAGATCTTGCGTCTCCCGATAGGCGCGACCGACTTCACCACCCTCGACCCGGCCCTTGTGCAGGATGCAGGCGATGTCGAGGCCATTCAAACCCTCTTCACGGGCCTTGTACAGTTCGACGATCAGGGCAACTTAAAGGACCAACTCGCCGCCTCACATTCTATTTCGTCCGACGGGCTGCGCTATACGTTCACCCTGAGATCCGATCTGAAGTTCAGCGATGGCACGCCGCTTACGGCAAACGACGTGGCCTACAGCATCAACCGCACGCTGCTCCCGGCCACACAATCGCCGGTTACTAACTATCTGAACCTGATCAAGGACTACGATAAGATCACGAGCGGCCAGATCAAGACGCTCATCGGCGATAGCCTCATCGTGAAAGATCCGCAGACGTTGGTGATCGTGTTGAAACAGGCACGGCCCTATTTCTTGCAGACCTTGACCTATCCCACCTCCTATGTCGTTGAACGCAAGCTGATCGATCGCTATGGAAAGAACTGGACGGACCATCTGACCGAGGGTGGTGGCGCGGGCCCGTTCAAGGTTGCCAGCTATAGCCATACGCTTGGTCTGGATGTTGTGCCCGACCCGTTTTATTATGGACGCCAGCCGAGGCTGAAAAAGATCGAGTTTCGCATCTCGGGTGACGTAAACACTACATACGAAGCGTACCTGAGCAATCAGTACGATGAGGCCGCTATTCCGATAGACCAGCTCGATGGCGCAAAGAGCCGTCCAGACTACGTCCACACACCATCCCTGGTCTTGAGCATGATCCAGTTGAACTACAATATAAAACCATTCGATATTTTAAAGATTCGCCAGGCATTTGACGTTGCCCTCGATCGCGATCTGATCGCGAAAAATCTCTTGCGCGGTGTGGTAACGCCGACGCATCGCTATATACCGGTGGGTATGTATGGAGCGAATCCCCAGCCGGTCAAGGGGCCCGACGGGACGGCAGATACAGGCGAGAGCAGGGAAAAAGCTGTAGCCTTACTACAACAGGGCCTCCGGGACGGCGGCTATAGCAATCTTAACAGCCTGCCGACCATCACGCTTACGACGGCAAATACGCCGGGTTCACTGAAGTTGGCGAACGTACTGGTCGATCAATGGCAAACCATTCTGGGCGTTACTGTACACATTAACCCGGTCGATCCCAACCAGTACGACCAGTATATTGGCACGGGAAACCTTCAAGCCTGGGTGTATAGCTGGCAGGCGGATTATCCCGATCCACACGATTGGCTGGTCGTTTTCTTCGGCAAAGGGCAGGACTACAACAGTATGCACTTTGGGCAGAACAATTCTGCTATGGCGCAGGAGCAGCAGGCCCTACAGAATATGATGGCACGGGCAGACACGCTCAACGATCCGACGGCGCGAGCCAGGATGTATAACCAGATCGAGCAAGAGCTGGCAAGCCAGACGGCGTGGATTCCATTGTATCAATCATCCAGTAATTTCCTGCGCAGTCCCAGGGTGCACGGCATCGTAGATAATCCGCTGGGCGTCATCAATCCTGATGATTGGGCCAGCATCTATATCACGATTTGAGGGGAATATGCTGCAATTTCTTATCAAAAGGCTTGTTGGAGGCGTATTTGTGCTACTGGGCGTCTCCTTCATTACCTTTATCATCGGATATTTCACCCCGATCGATCCGATCCGTCAGCTTATGGGCCAGCACTATACGTATGCCGGCTGGCTCCAACTGCGACACGCATACGGTCTGGATGAGCCGTGGTACCAGCAGTATTATAATTTCCTGCTCCACTTCGTCAGATTTGATTTCGGCACATCCATTCACTATCAGAACCGCTCCGTGTGGGCTATTCTCAAAGACGGGGTGCCGATCTCGACGGAACTGTCAAGCTGGGGCCTGCTCTTAACCCTCATCCTGGGCATTCCAGCAGGCATTCTCTCCGCCGTCAAAGCCAACACCTGGATCGACACCACAAATATCACCATTGCGCTGCTGTTCTACGCGCTGCCAGGCTTTATCATCGCCGTCTTTGCGCAGGTGATTATCGTCTGGTGCAATGTGCAGTTCGGCCTCAACTGGCCCGTCGCCAACTGGGGCGCGCCCTGGCACTATACACTGAGCGACATTCAGGCGAAGCTGGTGCCGATCCTGATCTATGCGGCGGCAGGGTACGCCTACTTCGCCCGCCTCGCTCGCGCCAGCATGTTGGAGGTGCTCAACCAGGACTACGTACGCTCGGCACGCGCCAAAGGGCTATCAGAGCGCGCGATCATCTATAAACACGCTTTGCGCAATGCGCTCGTTCCCCTCATCACCTCCATTGGACCCGCCATCGGCCTGCTCATTGTGGGCTCACTATTTATCGAGCGCATGTTTAATATACAGGGCATCGCCCACATTGCCATCGACGCGGTGAGTCAGGGCGACTTTCCAGTCATCCAGGCGACGGCTCTACTCGCTGCGCTCGGTATCGTGACGGGCAATCTGCTCTCAGACGTGCTCTACACGCTTGTTGATCCGCGCATCAAGCTTTCGTGAACAATGGAGGTCAAATGGGTACAGGTGATAGAGGCTTTGATCGTGTTGCGCGAGGAAGTGTAACGTCAACCACCCTCAAAAGAGTTCCAGATGAGCCCGAGTCCCGGTTGCCAGAAGATACAAGGCCGCACCTCTCGCCGCTGCAGATCTCTCTTCAGTATCTCTGGCATGATAAGCGGGCACTCATCAGCGGGGGTATACTTTCATTCCTCGTTATAATTGCTATTATAGGGCCGCCAATCTACCAGCATATTGGTGGTATCTATCCCAGCGACCTGTCTGGATCGATTGGGCCGGGCCTCTATCACCAATATTATCATGAGGAGCTGTCTCGCCAGGACGAATTGCCCTCGGCCCAGTACTGGCTCGGCACCGATAGCGTCGGACGCGATATCCTGGCGCGGCTGATGCAGGGCTTGCTCATCTCGCTGACGGTCGCGGTGGTCGTCGAGATTGTCGATGTCGGTCTGGGCCTGCTGGTCGGTGTTCTGGCGGGCTACTACGGTGGGTGGATAGATCAACTGCTGGCCCGTTTTACCGATCTCATGTTCGCGTTCCCCTCGTTGCTTTTTGTGATGCTACTGGTGGGCGTCTTCGGCCCTTCGGCAGCCACGTTTTTCAATAAGGTTCCGCTTTTCGGTGATCCCGGCAATGCACGCCTGCTGGTTGTCTCCGTCGCCCTGGCATTCACGAGCTGGCCCATGATGGCGCGTTATGTGCGTGGGCAGACGCTGCAGATCAAAGAGCAGCAGTTCGTCGAAGCTGCGCACGCGTGCGGCACAGGCAACCTGCGCATGATCACACGGCACATCATCCCTCACCTGCTCAGCATCATACTGGTTGCGTCCGCGCTCGATATCTCCGGCACGATCATCGGGGAAGCAGGTATCAGCCTGCTTGGTCTCGGCGTCACAGATCCCGGATCGAGCCTCGGTCTGATGATTGCGGATGCTCTCGATCTGATCGATACTCACCCCTGGGAGGTCCTGGTGCCCACGGTCGTGCTGGCCACTATCGTGCTCTCGTTCTCGTTCCTGGGCGATAGCCT
>DAOTTD010000169.1:0-6387 GCA_034438015.1 Ktedonobacteraceae bacterium
AGAGCGTTGAACTGCACAGCCACAATATGAGCACCGGCGAGGTAGCGCCGATCACGCTGAGCGCGAAGAAGGAGCAGAGCCTGCGCGACGAAGTGGAGCAGAGCATTCGCGGTCTGGAAGAGCACGCCTACCCGGCGCGGCCCGCCGAGCCATTTCGCTGTCCCACCTGCCCCTTCTTCCTGATCTGCCCGGCGTAGGACATCCCAGAGATGAGTGGGCAGGGGCCGCTGATCTGTGATAGTATGTTGCATAGTTATATGTTTGTACACAAAAAAGATACCATACGATAGAGATACTCACCAGGAGGAAGTAATGGACGATCAAGAAATTCTGCACCGTATTCAGGCGCTGGTCGACGAAGAACACAAGCTAATGCAAAAGTCGCAGGTGGGCGAGCTGGAAAAGGACCAGCACGCTCGTATGCAGGCTCTTGAGGTGAGTCTTGATCAATGCTGGGACCTGCTGCGACAGCGCCGCGCCCGACGTAATGCGGGCCTCAATCCCGATGAAGCCCAGGTGCGCCCATCGTCGATCGTCGAAAACTACAGGCAGTAATATAGGCGAGTAGAGCAGGTAGAGGGAACCGGCGGGTCCTTGCATCGCTGGTTCTCTACCTGCTCAAATTATCCCCGCGTAAATCACGCAACTAGTGAAGTGAGAAGCGAACGCGCAGCCTCCTCGTTGGAGACTGCCAACATCTGCCTGAGCAAAGCAGTCAGTTCATCTACGTTCGTCAGCGCCTTCACCCGCTGCTGTGCCAGCCCCAACAGGGCCGGAAATCGCGTCTCGATGATGGTAAGGATCGAGCCTTGCAGCCCTTCAGCCCTCCCTTCGGCCTTCCCTTTTTCCTCGCTCTCAGCACGAATCCGTTTCATCTTGGGGTCTTTTTCCATCAGATCATCATACATACTTAATCGCTCCTCAATCACTCGTTTCTCTGCTAGCGGGACGATATCCGCACGACGCAAGACGATGCCCATCCAACGTAACTCCCGTGCCAGTGTCGCATTATCTTGTTGGTAATATTGTACCATTTCATCATTAGCCCGGCTCAACAGGTGGGCGTTGGCCCCTTGCATCGCCGGCAGCAACGCGTACATCGGCACAATATGCTCCTGCACATACTTCTGCGCACTTACCCGCCAGAGCGGAAACACTCGGAAGCGAAAAAGGAGGATCACCTCCTCGCCGCTGAGTTCCTGCAACGGCGACTGCGCCATCGTCGTCTCGAAGGGGTAGACCACGATCGAGATCACCGGCAGATGGTACTTATGATAGAAGTAGACGTGATAGTCCAGCAGCCGTGAGTCCATGAAGCGGTTGGAGTCGGTCTCGAACTCTAGATGCAGGATGTGTTCCCGACTTCGATAGAGCACTTTATAGACGCGATCGGTGCGCAACAAGGTGCGCATGACCTCGATCGTCAGGGTATCCAGGTAGACGACTTCCTCGTCAAGCAGGTATGGCAGGATCTGCGCCTCCTGTCCCTCTAGAAGAGACTTTAAGATGTTATCATACGGCTGTTGTTGCTCCACCGCTGAGGTCTGTTCTTTCTGTTTTCCCATTCCCTACAACCACTCTCTCCTTCGCAGAAGAACACGGCTCATTTCCGTGTTCTTCTGCAAGGGATCAATTCAAAATCGTTCACTGCTTCTATTATTGCAGCTTCTATTATCTAGTATACGACTCTCACCAAATTTTTTTATGTAGAATACCCTATATTACAAGAAAATAGCTTATCTCGGCTATGTATGCCGAGATCGTGAACAGAAGAGAGCCACGAGCAGCAGGAGAGGCAGGAGTAAGAACGCCGCTTACCCTGCCGCATACACCCCGCGATACTTATCCGGCAGCATCGACGCAATGCGCCTCATCACCTCTTCGGTCGCGTTGTCGATATCCTCACGCGTGACCTTTGCGCCCTTTGGCCTGAGCATCATCGGTTCGCCGTATGAGATTGTGATATCGGCTCCGAACTTCTTCAGAGCGTTTTCGCTGCCCCAGATGGCGACGGGAATCACGGGAACATTGGCACGCAGGGCGATCATGCCGAGGCCGGAGTGTCCCTTCGCCATCGTTTGCGTCTTGCTGCGCGTGCCCTCGGGGAAGATGACCAGCACGTTGCCCTTCTTGAGCTGCTCCAGGGCAGCGC
The DNA here is from genome assembly GCA_034438015.1 of Ktedonobacteraceae bacterium. Classification (GTDB taxonomy): domain Bacteria; phylum Chloroflexota; class Ktedonobacteria; order Ktedonobacterales; family Ktedonobacteraceae; genus JACDAE01. Next base: position 2,153 of record DAOTTD010000169.1, read on the forward strand.
GCAGCGACTGGCGGTCGCCTTCCCCGCGCTTGACGGGGAAGGCGCCCAGGAAACGCGTCAGCCAGCCCACCTTGCCCGTGAATGCCTCCTCTTTCGCCATGTAGACGACCTTGCCGGGCAGGTACACAGGCACCAGGGGGATATCGGTCCACGAGAGGTGGTTAGCGGCGATAATATAGGGCCCGTGGCGTGGAACGTTGTAGCGGTTGCGCAGGTGGACGCGCGCGACCACGGCGAATACCGCGATAGCAAACCAGCGTATAGCTTCGTAGAGCACACGTGGCGTCTTATAGGGCTCATACAGATTCTTCTGGGGTTTTTTGGGCTTTTCCTGCTGGACCACTTTGTCAGCAGTGGGACTGAGATCCTGTTTCATGGCTACCCTCCACGTATTTATAGATAGTGTCCAGAACCTCCTGGACGCTGAGATGGTCGGTCGCTACGACGATGGCATCTCTGGCGGGCTGCATATTATCATGATCAACGCCGTCGCGTTGACGGATGTCATCCATTACTTCTTCGAATGGAGGCAGGGCCGGGTTGTGCTCGCCCAGGCGTTCCAGCAATTCAGAGTAGCGGCGGCGGGCGCGCTCTTCCAGGCTGGCGGTCAAATAGATCTTGAGTTCGGCATCGGGCAGAACTACTGCGCCGATATCGCGTCCCACCATGACGATCCTGCCCTGCTGCGCCATCGCTCGCTGCTGCGCGATCAGGACGGAGCGCACCTCTGGATGTGAGGAGACGAGGGAGACGGCGCGCGTCACCGCCGAGCTGCGAATATCCCAGGTCACATCGCGGCCATTCACAGTCACGGTATACTGCCGTCCATCGGCGATCTGCGGTTGGCTGATGACGATCCCGGCGCGCCGGGCCAATCGTCCCAGTTCCGGTCCATTCGTGACATCCACTCCTTCGTGTATCGCGAGCCAGGCGACGGCGCGGTACATCGCCCCCGTATCGACGTAAAGATAGCCCAGGCGCCGGGCCAATTGTTCACCGATAGTACTTTTACCTGCGCCAGCCGGTCCGTCAATAGCGATGCGTCGAGCGCCTTGCATGAATCCTCCACTGCATTGATGAGAAACAACACTCGTGGGAGTATACCATCTTTTGGGCCACCCTTGTATCCCTTTACTTGTCGGCTGCTTCGAGGGTGGGAGAGGGATTTTTGTCCAATAGCTTCCAATGATGTCCATGTACGCTGATCGTCTATGGTGTCAAATTTGGTGTCAGGTTTGAGGCTTAGATGATTGTTCTTTACGTGCGCAACAGGCCATAGGCCTGGTGATCAGTTAGAGATTAGACCTCTAAAATACCTTATTGTATTGATGGTTGTATTGGCTTCTGAGGCCGTTTTACCTTGTCCTCTTGTTCCCAAACCTCTATAGTATTCTTAAGAAATGTAACCATAAGGCTTCAAGTGATACTAGTTCAGTGAGAACATTTTTGAGAGAACTTCTTGGTATTTGGGCAACTTATCGTGTTTTTGAGGAATGGCTTATATTTATTATGTTCATTTATATATGTTACTGTTGTTTTTTATTTACGTCTATCACAATAGGATATTTGCGTATATTAGTGAGAAGAGTGTAGCATGAATAAGCATGCTTCCTGGTTACCGTTGTAAATTTGGGAATTCCGTGAGCGGAATTTTGACAAATCCGTGGGCGACAGGATATACTCAAAGAGGAAGATGATGCTCATGGTTCCTTTCGCACGAAAGAGAGCTAGTCATGACGGAATCGCCTGTCCCACTTACGGCCTTAACAGAGGAGCAACGAGTACAAGCGCACAGCCGCTTTCTCATCATTCGTCCAGCTCTGGAAGATGGCGTCTCCCAAGCCCAGGTAGCTCGTACCCACAACACTCCGGTTTCAACCGTGAAGCGCTGGGTGAAGCGCTATCGGGAAAAGGGTCTCGCAGGACTGGCAGACACGAAGGTCCGTTCTGATAAAGGCAAGTCGCGTCGTTTGCCTCCTGATGCTATCACTCTGGTTGAAGGATTAGCTCTGCAAACCCCTCGGCGTTCTATGGCTGCTATTCATCGCCAGGTGGTTTCCATTGCAGCAGAGCAGGGATGGAAACCTCCCAGCTATGATCGTGTCAGACAGATCATCAAGCACATCGACCCTGCTCTGATGACGCTTGCCCACGAGGGAGCAGATGTTTATCGTGAGGAATTTGATCTGCTGTATCGGCGAGAAGCCACCCATTCCAATGCGATCTGGCAAGCTGACCATACTCCGCTTGACATCTTGCTCCTGGACGAGGAGGGCAAACCTGCCAAGCCCTGGTTAACCGTGATCGAAGATGATTACAGTCGGACCATTGCAGGCTATCGCCTCAGTTTTCAAGATGCCACTGCGCTGACCACTGCGTTAACTTTGCGAACAGCTATTTGGCGCAAAGAAGATCCCCGTTGGCAGGTCTGTGGTATCCCCAGCGTGTTCTACACTGATCATGGTCCAGATTTTACCAGCAAGCATATGGAACAGGTGGCGGCTGATCTGCCGATGGAGTTGATCTTCTCAAAAGTCAAGGTCCCACGTGGACGTGGGAAGGTGGAGCGCTTCTTCAGAAGTGTGAATGAATTATTGCTCCAGGATCTTCCTGGTTACGCTCCAGAAGGATCGACAGGAGTGGAGGCAAAACTCACCCTAGCAGCGTTTGAGCAGCGGTTCCGTCACTGGTTACTCTCTGACTATCATCATCGGGTCCATAGTGAAATCAAATGCACGCCAGCCGAGCGTTGGGAGAGAGGCGGGTTTGTGCCCCGTATGCCCTCTTCCCTTGAGCAACTCGACCTCCTGCTCTTGACGGTGAGGAAGACGCGTGTGGTTCAACAAGATGGCATTCATTTCCAGAACCATCGCTATATGGACATTACCCTGGCATCCTTCGTCAAGGAAGAGGTCCTGATACGGTATGACCCTGCCGACCTGGCTGAAATTCGTGTGTACTACCAGGACAGGTTTCTTTGTCGAGCGATTTGTCCTGAACTTTCAGGACAAACGGTGAGTTTGAAGGAGATCGAAAAGGCCAGAAGTGAGCGCCGCAAACAGGTTCGAGCTGGTCTTGCCAGCCGGGATGCCGTCGTGGAACACTTCCTCGCCGTTCATCAGGAAGAGCCGCCTGCGCCGCCAGAACAGGAGAAGAAGCCAGAACCTGTAGGACGCCCGAAGCTGAAAGGGTACATTCATGAGTGAGGAGCTTGAGACAAAAGAACTGGTCTTTGCCGAAACGAAGGAATATCTCCGCTTTGGAGAATTCTGCGATGCCTGTCGGAAATACCGCTATATCGGGATTTGTCACGGGGTTCCGGGAGTCGGGAAAACACGTTCTGCGCGAGAATATGCCTGATGGGACATGCTCTCTCCGTTATTTCCTGAAGAGTTGTTTACCTTGGTGGGACGGCGCTATCTTGATGACCAATTTCCCCATAAGCCATTTGCGACTCCTGGCTCTCCGGCTTTCACCGACGTGCTCTCCTGTCGGACCGTGTACTACACTGCTCCCGTGGCCGCCACTCCCTCGCGCATCGAGCGAGAGGTGATGGCTCTCTCGGCCACCCTCTCTTACCTTGTCGAAGCGGCCTCGCAGGCCAGTCGTGGCAAGGATGATTTTTTGCTGGCCTATCGTCTGCCGAAACGAACGGAGTTAGTGATCGTCGATGAAGCGCAGCGATTGAAGCCAGCAGCACTGGAACAGTTGCGTGACCTCTATGATCGGGGCCACTTTGGCCTCGTGTTGATTGGTCAACCAGGCTTGGAAAAGACGCTGGCACGTTACCCTCAATTGTATTCCCGTGTGGGCTTTGCCCATCAGTTTCGTGTGCTCTCCGAAGACGAAACCCGATGGCTGCTCGGGCAGCGCTGGAGCCACCTGGGCATGAATATCCGCGTGGATGATTTTACCGATGCTGAAGCTCTGGCGACTATCGTGCGGATTACCGGAGGCAATTTCCGTGTCATTCACCGACTGCTGATGCAGATTGAGCGTATTCTGGAGATCAACCATCTGCAAGTTGTGACGAAAGAGGTGGTTGAAAAAGCTCGCGAACGGCTGGTCTTGGGATAGATTGCATGGTGATGAGCAGTCTCAAAACCGTCCGCAGCCTGTTGAAAAAGTCCTTGTTGAGCAGATGAATTTGGCTGCGCCAAGATTCTCCGAGAAAGGGATAAAAAGCAAAATAGTAATGAATAGTATGGATCGATTTTTTAAATTTTAAAACGATA
>DAOTTD010000170.1:0-3367 GCA_034438015.1 Ktedonobacteraceae bacterium
TTGTGAAGATTGTGCTCAATCAGCACGCTCATCGGGCTCACCAACTCATCCGTCCTTTACGGGAGGTGCTGACTCCCTTCCACATTGTCGTTACTTTGGGCGAAACTTAGGTAGTCTAAACGTCAAATTTCCATGTGGTAGATAAAACTTGCGCCATTGTAAAAGCAAAAAAAATGCTTTTTGTCGAATTTCGTGCAGCCCCTCCCTCCGTATTTTTCCTTACGGCGGTGTTCAAAGAATTAGGTACTTGACACCCCCCCCACATCGATCAAACCACCTTTGGTTCGATTACGATTGAAGGAGCTGTCTTCTCACATGATGTGATGATCAGGTACAACGGCCAGGTGAAAAAACGGAAGAAAAAGTTATCCAAAGCCCTCTACGGCACATCACACCTCCTTTCACAGGCTGAAGCCGAACACCTCTATGAAAACGGAGCACAACGGCTCATCATTGGCACAGAGCAAGATGGCAATATCAGACTCTCAGAGGAAGCCGATGATTACTTCAAGAGGAAAAAGTGTCAGGTGGATCTCTTCCCTACCCCTGAAGCCATTCGCGTCTGGAACGAGACCGAGGGACCGGTCATTAGCCTGTTCCATGTCACCTGTTAATACTGCTCTAACAATGCCAGGTGGATCCGCTGGCCTGGCTCCCATTGATGGTTCCCTGTTCTCGGTATCCGCCGCGGCTCCTCCTCTGGTTCCTTTCGAGGAATGATTCCAGCTCCCATTCTTCTACACTCATTTGCGCCCTGAAGCGAACGATGAAAGGAAGGCAAACAGTTGCATTGGGTCCAGTATCTAGCTGCTGAGTAAGTTCTTCATAGGCATCAGCCTCTCTCCTTTGTTCCAGGCAGCGCTTCACGATGATATGCATGCTATGAGAGCCCTGATCGTTCAAGAGAGAGTGACTCAAAGGGCGGAAGGGTTAGCGCAGTAGAAAATGTAATGACGCAGGTGGGATACATGAGCTGCTCCTTTGAGGATGCAGATAGACACTGCAGATCGGCAATATTGCCATCATACTACAGAACACGCCAGCTACCGTTTTACATCCCAGCAATACACTTTGTTCCTCCGGAACACGTTGACACTACCTTTCTGACGATTGACATTCTCCTGGCTATCCAGTAGACTCTTTTCCAGCATGACATCCCTGCTACGAGAGAAAGGTGACATACAATGCGAACGCAATCGGCGGATACCTCTCCCGAGATGGAGCACGTTCAAATTGAGTTGCTACGCAAAACATCGATCACCCAAAAATTTGCGATGGTTGAGTCTTGGAGTCAGTTCATCCTAGAGGCGAGCAGGCAAGGCATCCGGCGTGAGTATCCAGAAATGAGCGAGGAAGAAGTGGCTCTGATCCTCGTGGCTCGCCAGTTCGGACAACCATTCGCCGAGAAAATACGCGCCGCTCTCATCGTGAGGCGACAACCATGAATGTCGATGGGATTATTGCTGCGATTATCCCCATCGTCACGGCCCTTGAGCAACTCGGTGTTGCCTATTATCTCGGTGGCTCTGTTGTTAGTTCCATTTATGGCATTCCACGAGCGACATTCGATGTCGACCTCATCGCTGACCTGCGCCCGGAACAGGTTCGTCCGTTCGTCAAACAACTGAAAGCAGATTACTATATCGATGAAGAAATGATTCGAGATGCCATCAAACACCACAGTTCTTTTAATGTGATGTACCTGGCCTCAATGCTCAAGGTTGACGTGTTCTTGCCGAAATTACGCTCATTCGATCGGGAAGAATACCGACGGGCACAACCAGAGACATTGATCCAGGGAACACGGGCCTTCTACGTGGCCTCACCTGAGGACACGGTGCTTCATAAGCTCGAATGGTACAGAATGGGCCATGAAATCTCAGATCGTCAGTGGAATGATATCCTCGGCGTGCTCAAAGTACGAGGGAGAGCGCTTGACATGATCTATGTACGGCAGTGGGCCATCCAACTTGGCGTGGCTGATCTTCTTGAGCGAGCCCTTGAAGATGCAGGGTTGACAGGGTCTTTGTGAGCCTTGTTCTTCTTGCTTCAAGCCTCCGGCATCGCTTCGATCCTCGATCCCTCGCCGAAAGAAGATCTGATTTGAGGAGCATGGACTCTACGGTGTAGATGAATATCGCCATGGAGGCGTATCGGACAAAAATACTGTTCATCTCTATCCGCCTGTCCCATTGGTGGAGTTGCCGATAGCCAGACTCCCGTCGGTTCCGCTCGCACCAGTGTTCTGTCACAAGCAGACCCCTGGTCTCATCGAATTCCATGACCCCGTTCAGCATTCGCAAAACAGGAAGGAATGCAGGACGGGGTTTTATTGCGGCGATAATCTTGTTCTCCAGATCATAATACAGACCACCCGGCTCCAGAATAATCGTCACCATCTCATAGCGTTCTTCGACGGATGCTACATCCCACAATGCGGCCATGCCTGGCAGATGCTCCCCTGCCTCGATGACCTCATCATAGGTAATACCATCGACTTCAGGTGCGTCAAGCTGCTTGAGCGCCAGCTCGACAGCGGCCATCTCTCCCTGAAATTCTTCCTCTTCGATGTAGCCCTCTTTGTACAACTTGATGGAACGAGACTTCTTCAACTTCAAGCGCTCTTTCTCCCGCTCTACGTTTTCAGGAGTGACCCCTGCTTTAAGAGCCTCCGCCACCATACTGCGTCGAATGACCTCGCGCCAGTTGTCTGGCAACGCCAGGCGCTTGAGCAGCTCGCCAAACTGCTCGTCCACCAGATCGATGCGAACCATCAAGTTCCCACCAGCCGGGCACGGAATGCGGCGCGCCTTTGCGGCATCTCGGTAGTACTGCCGGCGATTATCGGGCGTATTTCCTGTATCGCAGCGCAGCTTGAGGCCGCAATGAATGCAGGAGATGTAGCCTGCAAATTGGTAGACATGCTTGACTGTCTCGGTACGAGTGCTTGCGTGATGCATGGATTGGGTCATCGAACGGATTTTCTGCCACTCGTCATAGGTAAAGACTGCCGGGTGCAGCCCTCGAAATCGCTGGTCTTTGTACTTGACGGTCCCCCGATCATCACCTGGAGCATAGGCCGCGTAAAACTCATTGCGCAGCATCGCCGTTACGGTATCCTTGTTGAAGAGCCTGGCCCCAAAGCGCTTGCTGCCAGTGCGATAGCCAGCCTCATTCAAGGCATCGGCGATCTTGTCGGCCTCTACCCCTTTCATGCGCAGTTCCCCAAGCAGGCGCACGCCCGGGTATTCTTCAGGATCAAACTCCGGCGGCAATTTCGGTCCGGTCGAACGAAATCCAAAGGGAATATCACCATTATAGAGCCCCTGTGCCACCCGCTCACTTTTCCCTTTGCTGGTGTGCTTGG
>DAOTTD010000171.1:0-4961 GCA_034438015.1 Ktedonobacteraceae bacterium
GTACCTCTTAGCTGGAAAAGTGGTGTCGCCACGCATGCTGGATCAGGGACTTAAACAGGTAGAAGAAGAGTTCAACAGGAGAGCCGTTACCAGCCAATGGGAATGGTACACACTCAGTGGAAGAAAGCTCTGAGGGAAGGTGAGAAATCTGAAACGCACGTACCTGACGCCAACACAGCGCTAGCTCTCATCACGCATACTCTACTAAGAAACGATATTGTACTGCGCCCCTCATGTTGGACAGAGAAATCATGGCGAGGAGGGAGAGGTATTAGATTGTCCTCGTTGCTCTTGCCATTGCTGTTCAAACTCTACCGGAGTGAGATAGCCAAGAGAGGAATGAATACGCTTGTGCATATAGACCTGTTCAAGGAAACGCTCGATGTGTGCTGTTGCTTCAGCAACGTCCCGATATTCGGATAAGTCCACTTCCTCTTCTTTGATCGTTCGCATTAATCGTTCTGCATAGCCGTTTTGTGTTGGCTCTCCAACTTCGGCCATACTGATCTGCGTTCCCGCTTCTTCAAGAAGCGCAACATAGGAGTGAGCAGCATATTGAACGCCTTGATCAGAATGATGAATCTCTGGATGACGGTGTTCTAATGCGTGAGTTAGTGTAATAAGGGTCAATCGCTGATCTAAATTGCGACTGAGATGCCAGCCTCGAATACTTCGTGTAAAGACATCCATGAGGACGGCGAGATAGACAAACTCACTCCCAAGACGAATATACGTTACGTCTGCGACCCATACCTGTTCCGGGTACGTGACAACGAGTTCTTTAACGAGATTGGGTGAGCTGGGGAAAGCATGTTGACTTTGCGTTGTGCGCCGTTTGCGAACCACTGGCTTCGCCATCATATTGAGTTCATGCATAAGGCGGCGTACTCGCTTGCTGTTCACATTCCACCCTTCTCGCTTTAACTGGGCAGTGAGACAACGATAGCCATAGGTCGGCCATTCTGTCCCAAGACGAAGGAGTGCTTGGCGTAGCTCTTGGTCTGAGTCTTCTTTTTCCACGGATGCTTGTGCTTTTTGATGAGAGTAGGTACTTCGTGGGTAGTTCATGACGGAGCAGACAACGTGAACCGGATACTGCTCAGTCAATGCCAAGACGACGTCCCGTCTCTGGTCGAGCGCCTCTGCGAAAAGAGCGCAGCCTTTTTTGCGACATCTAACTCCAGCGTAAGCCGTCCAACGAGCCGTTCCAATTCTGCAATTCGTTCCTGTTCCTCGCTGTCCTGCTGATCACGTTGGAAGACAAGATCCGCATGTTCCAAAAATTCCGTCTTCCAACGATAAAAAACACTTGAGGCGATAGTGTGCTGACGACAGAGTGCGTCTCGTAACATGCTTTATGCCCTTGGGGACTCCAAACTGTTCGCGCGAGACAACACCGTTCAGCCCTCTTCCTACCTGGAGCGATGGTCGTTACAGGCAGAAAGAACGGGTCACGCTGCCTCCCGTGCAAGAGCGCTCAGTGTACCATGCGGGTCAAGGCTCTCCGCTCTCGCTCCGACGAGCGTGCCCCCACTCCACTCTCTTCCACCTGCACGGCCTTGACCTCGCATGGTCTCTCGCGCTCAACCCGCACGGGAGGGGACGCGTAGCGGGCACGGCAGACGGCAGAGAGGGAGCGGCGCACAGCGACGAGTCACGGTCAGCAGAGGAAGGACGTGGGGACCGTTTGGCGGCTCCAGTAGGAAGGGCCGCCTTGCCTCCCCCTCGTATCCGTCACCTGCCCACCCCTGTCGTGCTTCTTCTGTCTGGACACTGTCCAGGTCGTTTAATGAGGGCACTGCTCGCATTCAAAAAATGGAGGCACGCCATGATAAATCTGGTGGAAGGCGCGTTTTCCTGCTGGATCGAGGGCGAACGTGACCACCGAGCCATCTGCGGTTGTCCACTCTCCCCGTTTGACGGGAAGCAGTCCCGTGTCCATGTGGGCCAGTACTTTCGCTTCAGCCACGTTGTGGAGTTGGGCAAAGGCCAGCAGCGAGGTAAACTGCCTGGGAAGTGAACCAGTCGTGCGTTCTTTGGCAGGTGAAGCCTGGCGCTTTCTTCCGCCTTCCCGTCTTTTCATCACGCGTTGCACCAGATCTTCCAGATCGGCGACCCGTTGTTCCAATTCAACAACGCGGCTTTCTAGTGGCTCCGCCGAGTGTCCGGACGAATGTCCAGATAAAAAGCGCTCCAGGTCAGCAATCGCAATCTCACATCGATTCGGTTTAGGGTAGTGGGCTTTTAGCTTCTCCGCCCGGATAGCCCGCTGGAGCTTCTTGTCGCTGACCTGGTAGCGTCGGGCAGCTTCTCGGATCGTGACATGTTCACTCTCGGTCATCTCATCTGCTCCTGTGTGTCCAGACACCATGTCCATATGGACACGACAGAATATTCATGTCTTTGACGCTACACGTTCGCATGGAGTCCCTCTGCTTGTCTGAGGCGCTCTTGCGCTTCGGTCAGCGCTCGTCGTAATTCGGGGTCAGTGAGGGGGCTTGCTGCTGCCAATTTTCCATAGAGCCGATCAAGCTCTCGCTGCTTCTCACGCAGTTCGGCGTCCCTGGCTACTATCGTCTGTTTCATCTCACCCTCCCGACGCCGTAAGGCGGCGATGACCTGGTCCTTAGCCTTGTCCGCTCTTGCCACTGGCGGAGGGGAAGTGAGCAGGTCGTGCTCAGCCTCCTCAATGGCCTGGACCAGATCGGGGTGGCTGCGCAGAAAGACCACCGAGACTCCGGCTCGCCGTGCGACTGCTGCTTTGGTGATGCCACGCTGTTCAAGTTTCAGGCGTGCTAAGGCGTCAAGGGTGGTCTGGCGTTTCTGCTCAGATCTGGCTTTCGCATTGATCTTGCACTGTTCAGTTCGCGTTCGTTTTGCTGTTGTGGATGCGTCCATCCCAAAAGCCCTCCTCTTTGATCGTGGTGATGACCTTCTCCGCATGCTGTAGTTCCTGCTCATGTTTCTGCCGTGCTCGCGCATAGGCAGGATTGGCGCGCAGCGCCTCGACGGTGATGAGCAAGTTCTTGGCCTTGTTCTCCCAGACCGGCAAATGGCGTTTGTTCGCACGGAGCTTCGGACAGGTAGGGCAATGCGGTGAGTCGGGACAGCCATCATGCATGGGCAGATGGACACAGTTGCCAATGCCGTCAGGAAGCGGAGACACATACAGCTTGCCCACTTTGTTCTCCAACCAGCCTCCATCGGTATCGCCATCTGGCTGGGCTATCTGGATCTGGCCCATCATCTCGGATGCGGAGCTTTGTTGCTTTTTCAGGCGGTAGGCATCATACTTGGCCTTGAGGCTGCTCAGATACACCTTCACGTACTTTTCTGTCATGGCGAGGCTCTTGTGTCCAAGAAACTCTTTAACGGTGTAAATATCTACTCCTTGCTCGATCATATCGGTTGCGATGGAATGCCTGAATTGATGAGGAGTCACCAGGTATGGTTGTCCTTCGTGGGTGAGGTAAGAAGCTAATTTGTCGAGCGCATTTTCAATCCTCCCACAGGTAAGGATACCCCTCTCCATCCGAAAAAGGTAGTGGGCTTCAAAGTGATCGGGAAATTGCCTGGCTCGCTCCTGTTGACGGCGGATAGCATCAACCACGCCATCGGCTTCCCGTGTTGGGATACGATGGTCGCGTTTCATTTTCGTGTTGACGGAATCAATACAAATCCACCAATAGCCCTCAGCATCTTGGTCAAGACATCCCTTCTTGCCAGACTCATCAGGTGTTTTGAGATGGGCCACATCCTCAAAACGCATGCCAGTACGACGCAAGATGATCAGAGCGTCCCAAAAGACTGGTGTAAGGATGGAGGGAACCTGGCCCTCTTTCATCGCTTTCGCGGCTTGTTCCAACAGTGGATCAAGCTGATCAAGGACATCAGGAGGAATGGGGCGTGGAAGCGTCTCTGGCCTTGGGGGAATTTCTTCATCCCAGATGAGAAAGCGTGGTGGTCGCGGGCCTGTCCAGGCAGGAGAGGTTGCCATGTATTCACACATAATCTGGAAGTTTTCAAGAGCCCGGTTCGCTTGACCCTGGCTCAATTGGGCGATAGAAGGCAACAGGTTCTCAATATCGCTCCTCTTGATAGTTCCTATGTGTATTTCTGATGGAAGGAGCAAGAGAACTGGCTTCAAATGATTGAGAACGCTATGGAAAGTGACAGCTTCCCATCGTGTAAGACGCTGCCGAAAGTAGCATTTGATTTGCTCGCGCAGGAGCGGATTCACAATCCAGGAAAAGACAACCTCATATTTCGAGGGAGGGCGATGCTTAGGATACTCAGGCTTTAATCTCCTCATATCCCAGACATCCTTCGCCAGTTCCTCCTCAACATTGGTTGCCAGTGTCACTTCAAGGTGAGGGATTCTGATATTCCGACGAAATGTGACATCAAGTGCCTTAACAATTTTTAGAAACTGCTCATCCTTGAGAGCCCAGCGCCAAGCAGACGGTGTACATCCAGCAAGTTGGCAAACCTCTGCGATGGACTTTTGTTGATGTTGCTCCTGTCGGAGAACTTCAAGCAAGTGTTGCTGTACATCAGATAATCTGCTAGCGGATCGCTTTCTGTTTCTTTTAATGTCAAAAGTATGGACAATCGCAGCAAAGCGTTCATCTCTCAAAGCCCGATGCCAAGCTGATTCGCTGGCATAGCCAGCAAGCTGGCAGATCTCTTTGATAGTTTTTGTCCGGTGCCCCTCTTGCTCTAGTACTGTGAGTAATCGTCGCTGTGTCTTGGACCAGCCTGGATCAGAGGTGACAGGGAGTGGGACCGTCGTGTTATGCATGTGCTTCCCTCTTTTTCTCGATATAGCGTTCGTAAGCGAGTTTGCGGTCCTCATTCGTCAAATGGACGTAGGTTTGGATAGTTGTCACAACGCTGGCGTGTCCCAAGCGCTCCTGCACAAACTTCCAATCGACAGGTTCGCCATCCTTGAGAGAGGAGCG
>DAOTTD010000172.1:0-14973 GCA_034438015.1 Ktedonobacteraceae bacterium
GCGAGCCGGAAACATGAGCAGTCTTAGCCAGCAATGGCTCCGTTACGGGAGAAATAGGTACGTTGGGGTGCGAGGCCAGCTCCAACCACTACGGTAGTAGGTTAAACAGAGGTAAGAGTTAACTCAGTGCTTACTACGCTAAACCTTCCAGTAACTTTGACGAGGCCAACTTTACCCTAGCAATAGGAGGTCCGAAAGGACAATCGATCATGAGTAACGTTTTTGTTGTTGATCAAAACCGAGTGCCACTCAATCCGGTACCTGCGGGCAGGGCACGTATCTTGCTCACAGGAGGCAAGGCTGCGGTGCTAAAAAGATGCCCGTTTACGATCATCTTGAAACGCATGGTAGAGACTCCGCAGGTCAAACCGCTCAGGATCAAGCTCGACCCAGGCAGCAAAACCACAGGACTTGCCATTGTCAACGATGCTTCTGGTGAGGTGGCCTTTGCGGCAGAGGTGCAGCATCGCGGCGAACGGATCCGGAAACGATTAACTGAACGACGTGCCATTCGTAGAAATCGCAGGCAACGTAGAACGCGCTATCGCAAGCCCAGGTTTGACAACCGGCGCAACAAAAAGCAGAGCTGGCTTCCCCCATCTTTGGAGAGCAGACTAGCGAATGTACTCACCTGGGTCAATCGCCTGCGAAAACTTTGCCCGATCCGTGCTCTGGGCATGGAGTTGGTCAAGTTTGATATGCAACTGATGGAAAATCCTGAAATAGCTAGCATGGCATATCAGCAAGGTACTTTAGCAGGATATGAGGTACGTGAGTACTTGTTGGAGAAATGGAAGAGGCAATGCGCCTACTGTGGTGCGAAGAATGTCCCTCTGCAAGTCGAGCACATGCTCTCACGAGCAAAAGGCGGTTCTCACAGAGTCAGCAATCTCTGTTTAGCCTGTGAACCCTGTAACCGCAAAAAGGGCACACAGGATATTGGGGAGTTCTTAGCTCACAAACCCGATGTGCTTAAGCGGGTCGTGGCGCAGGCCAAAGCGCCACTCAAGGATGCGGCTGCGGTGAATGCAACCCGATGGGCACTCTTTGAGCGATTGAAGGCGACGGGCCTGCCTATCGAATGTGGCAGTGGAGGCTTAACCAGCTACAACCGAAGGCTGCGAGGATTACCGAAAGAGCACTGGCTAGATGCAATATGCGTGGGCAAGAGCACCCCTCAACGGCTTGCAGTTCAGGGCATTGTTCCCTGGCTCATTACGGCAAAGGGCTACGGCAATCGCCAAATGTGCGGGATCAACGATCTGGGTTTTCCGACCAGGCACCGCCAACGTAAGAAAGTGCATTATGGGTTTCAAACTGGCGAAATGGTCAGAGCCGTCGTGCCATCAGGCAAGAAAGCGGGGGTGCATGTGGGACGTGTCCTTGTGCGTGCTACTGGCTCTTTTGATATCACCACCAGAGCCGGGCGTATCCAGGGTATTTCCTCTCGCTATTGTCAGCCGATTCAGAGAATGGATGGGTATAGTTATCAGCACGGAAAGAAAGGAACGCGCCATTCCTCCCCGGCATAAATGCGCGGGCCTCTTGGCGTGGAACAGGTGAGAGATGCTATGAGCGCAAACAGTAAGGAAATTCAGGATGGTGCGAGCCGCGAGACAGGCAATGTGATGCTGGAGCTCAGCGCGGTGACGAAGCGCTTCGGGGGCCTGGCGGCGGTGGAGGACGTGAATTTGCAGATCAACAAAGGCGAGATCATCAGTGTCATCGGCCCTAATGGCGCGGGCAAAACGACGGTTTTTAATCTGATCACCGGCATCTATCACCCAACTGCTGGTGATATCCGCTTGCAGGGTAGATCGCTGGTCGGCCTCAGCCCCGATCGCGTGCTGGTACGTGGGATTGCGCGTACCTTTCAGAATATTCGCCTGTTCAATAATATGACGGTGATGGAGAATGTGCTCGTTGGCCTGCATACCCAACTGAAGGCGAATGTGCTCGGCTCCCTCTTCCATGTCCCCGGCGTGGTTCGCGAGGAGAAGGCGGCCAGAGAGCGCGCTGTCGAACTGCTCGGTTTCTTTGGACCCGCCCTGGTGGAGCGCCAGGAGGAATATGCGATCAATCTGTCCTACGCCGAACGTCGCCGCGTTGAGGTCGCGCGCGCGCTGGCCGCGAAACCGAAGTTGCTGCTGCTCGATGAGCCCACCGCCGGCATGAATGAGGCCGAGACGCTGGAGGCGGTGAAATACATCCGCCGCTTGCGCGATGAGCTGGGCCTGACGATCCTGCTGATCGAGCATAAATTGGCGGTGACTATGGGCATCTCGGATCGCATCGCCGTGCTCGACTACGGGCGCAAGATCGCTGAAGGGCTCCCCGAGGTGATCCGACGCGATGAACGGGTCATCGCTGCGTACCTGGGTAAGGGGGCCACCACTACTACGCCTGCTGAATCTGAGTCTGAATAAGCATATGTGCCGTTGACGGAAATGATCTTTGACTGGTAGGAAGATAATCAATGGATACAACGAAATCTACGATGTTGCAGCTCTCCCGCGTGAATACCTATTACGGCCCGAGCCACGTGCTGCAAGATGTCTCGCTTGAGGTGAAAAAGGGCGAGATCGTCTGCCTGCTGGGCGCAAATGCGGCTGGCAAGACGACGACGATGAAGACGATCTTTGGCCTGGTGCACCCGCGCAGCGGCTCGATCCAGTTCGAGGGCAAAGCGATCGAACGCAAGCTGACCGGCGATATCGTGACCTCTGGCCTGGCCCTGGTGCCGGAGGCGCGGCGCATCTTCCCTCGCATGACGGTGCTCGAAAATCTGGAGATGGGGGCATTTAGCCGCAAAAATAAGGCGGAGGTGCAGGCCGATATGGAGCATGTCTTCCAGATCTTTCCGCGCATTAAAGAACGTGTGAAGCAGATCGCGGGCACGATGTCCGGCGGCGAACAGCAGATGCTGGCGATGGGACGTGCGATGATGTCTCGCCCCAACATGATCTGTATGGATGAGCCTTCGATGGGACTCTCCCCTATCCTGGTCGAGACGGTCTTCAATACGATCCTGCGCATTCGCGATGAGGGCGTGACCATCTTTCTGGTGGAGCAGAACGCCTCTATGGCGCTCAGCCTTGCCGATCGTGGCTACGTTCTGCAAACGGGCAAGATCGTCTTGAGCGATACCGCCGCTAACCTGCTGACGAACGATCTGGTCCGCCAGGCGTATCTCGGCGGCGCCTAGCGTTCGGGCAGTGTGTATAAAGGGATAGCGCGATGATGGAGATTGCTCCAGTCACCCTGTCAGGTCGCTTCGTACGCCTGGAGCCGTTGCAGAAGAAGCACGCCTTCGATCTATTCGCTGCTGCGCAAGATCCTGTCCTCTGGACCTACATGTCAGCCCATCTCAATGACTCGCCCTCTGCAATCGAGGCGTGGATCTACGCCGCGCTCCGGGAGCAGGCGGTGGGGATGGCGTTGCCATTTGCGATCATCGATCTTGCCTCGGGCAGCGCGGTCGGCTCGACGCGCTACATGACGATCGCTATCAGGGATCGCGGCCTGGAGATCGGATGGACATGGCTGTCGCCTCTGGTGCAGCGCACAGGAGTAAATACCGAGTGCAAGTATCTGCTCCTGCGCCATGCCTTCGAGACCCTCGGCGCCATCCGTGTCCAGTTGAAGACCCATCACGAAAATGTGAAATCACAGCGCGCCATTGAACGCATCGGCGCAACCAGGGAGGGTGTGCTGCGCAATCACATGATCATGCCCGATGGCAGCTACCGCCACTCGGTCTACTACAGCATCATCGAAAGCGAGTGGCCTCGGGTCAAAGGACGACTCGAGGCAAAGATGCAGTAAAACTACTTCTGATCCAGTGCGGCATGCAGCTCGTTGATGCGCTGAACGACCTCCGCCAGCGTCTTGACGCCCAGATCCTCCATGTCCTCGCGCAGCGATTCCAGCCGCTCTAAAAGTTCCAGGTCGTCGTATTCCTCTTCGTCGAAGAAGAACTCGTCTTCTTCAACATGCTTCTTTTTGGGATCTATTTTATTCAAGGTGACTATCCTTTCTATACTGACAATGTAACTATTCGGGTTCTTTCCTTCTTTCCGGACTCTTCGCCGCTCTGCGGCTCACATGCCTTTTATGTGGATGGTGGCGTGGCGGCTGGGGCCGCCACGCCACCATCCACATAAAACCCCTTGTGAAGCGCCTTTGGCGCTGACGAGTCCGGAATCGTTACCTGATTCTAAAATAAGAAAGAAGTGTTGGCGTCTTGATAGCTCCAGCCCGCCTGCGCGTCGTTTCCTGGGTCGACGATGGCTGGCGCTCCCTGCACCTGTCCATTGGCATCTATAGCGACGGTGTAGAGCCCCTTGTCCGCGCTAAGCTGCTTGCCCTGCCAGCTCAAGCGATTGTGCGTGAGAAAGAGAAAGTGCCGGCTGTCGGCGGCCCACGGACTGTTGGCGGCTGGCTGCAACAGCGTTGTGACGGTTGGCACAAATGGGAACGTTTTGTCAGATCCGGCGCTATCGTCGCTCAAAAGCACTTTTTGCTGCCGTCCCGCAATCTGTACCAGCGCCAGAGTATGCGTACCATCGAGCAGCAGGGACTTGCTATCAGGCGACCAGTAGGGTACGCTGCCCTCCTCAGCCGCCACGCTGAACGTGGCCCCGCTGCTGATATCGAGCACGGTATAGCTTGCTCCGGTACTGTATAGAACTTCATTTCCATCGGGCGACCAGGCGAACTGTGTGCACGCACATGTGGTAAGCGGGGTCGTCTGACCATCCATCGCCCGCAACATCAACTCTACGGTCGGCGTGTACGTGCCGGTCGCCTTTTGCGTGCTGACGGCATAAAGGATGTGTGTGTCCTGGTGCCCTGGCTGCCAGAGGACGCGCTCCAGGGATGCTGGAAGCGGGTGACCGGGCAGCGACCCTGTGATGTAATGCTCCTGAGTCCCAGCGATTGTGGTGGTAAAGATGCCGCTTCTGGAAATTCCTAGCACCTTTTGTGTGTTATAAGAAAATGAAGGTATAGCGTATGTCCCCGGTAACACTTTGGCCGCAATGCCCCCTGGCTGGTCGCTCTGAGAGACAACCCAACTGGCCTGGTCGGGACTGGGCGGATTGCTCGTCCCCGTCTGCCGGTAGACCAGCCGTGTCCCGCTCGCATTCCAGATGGGGTTGCTGTAGCGCACGCTGGGACTGGAGAAGGCGATAGTGATCGGCGTTCCACCATCGACACCAACCGTATTGAGCGCGCTGGGCACGTCGCCTATCAGACCCGCATCGCTGTTCAGTTGTCGCGCTGCCGCCGTCCTGGCGAAATCCGCGTCGAGTGTGCGAAAAGTCACGATCTGGTGATTTGGAGACCAGGAGTAGCCAACGACTGGCGGACCATCTGCAACTATGGCGAGGGCATTGGCACCATCAGGATCGATCGTCCAGAGCTGACCGGAGCGCACAAAGGCGATCTCGTTGCTCCCCAGGTGCCCCGGACTGCATGCTGCCAGTGTGACGAGTATCAGCAATGCCAGGAGAAGGATACGCTGCACTTTCATGGAGGCAGTATAAGCCCTGGCCTCGGTATGGTCAAGAGTTCCTTTTGTACTGGGTGAGCATTATTCCCATCCCTACATTGGTCGATTGGTGAGATTTTACTTGACAGACTTTGTGTGATATCCTTTTTTATAGGGGATGGAGTTGCTGGCGAGATGCGTTCAGGTGAACTGAACACCAGGAAATTATCTATGAAACCTATACATTTTCCTCTCATACATTTTAGAATAAAAGAAGAGCCGCTTGAAAAACGCTATGTGCTAGATACCATCTTGGGAATTGTCGCCCCACTTCTTATTACTGGCGTCATCTACCTGTTCCAACTCTACCCGAAGATTCCAGATATCTCTATTATCTATCTGCTGGTGGTGCTGAGCCTGGCGAGCACGCGCGGGCGTTATTCAGCGATACTGGCTTCGGTTGCCGCCTTTTTCTCTTTCGACTTTTTTCTTGTCCCGCCACTTTTCAGGTTTACTATTACGAAGTTCGAGGAGTGGCTGGCGCTCTTTATCTTTCTGGTAACTGCGGTGATTACCGGACAACTCGCGGCCTCTCTCCGCAAGCGCGCTCAGCAGGCCAGCCAGCGCGAGAACGAGACGCGCGCGTTGTACGATCTGCTCAGCGCGATGACGCGCGAGGTGAGCCTTGAAAACCAGCTCACAATCGTGGCGCGCGCGATCGTCAAGAACTTCTCTTTCGCCGGCGTTCGCGATTGCACTATCCTCTTGCCCGACAAGCAGGGCAAGCTCACTATACAGGCCGATGCCTCCCTGCCACAGGTCACGCTCTCGCCTGATGAGGTACAGACGGCGGCGGCTGTCATGCACGAGGGTAAGATCGTGGATATCTATCCCGCCCTGACGCTCTCTCATGGTGCGCACTGGTTCAGGCGCGTCACACAGGCAAAGCGCTCCGGGCCTTACTATATGCGCATGATACCGCTCCAGATGGGTCAGCAGGTAGTTGGCGTCATGCGCATCTTGATGCGGGATACACCGGAACGCCTTATCCTCGAACGTGGGTTCGACGCCGGAAAAGAGCCTATCAGCACGCGAACGGCCTTTTTCTGGACCTTCCTCGACCAGGCGACCTCGGTGATTGAGCGCGACCGCCTGCGTCGCGAGAGTATGCGTGTCGAGCTGTTGCAGCGCACCGATGCGCTGCGTGCGGCCCTGCTCTCCTCGGTCTCGCACGACCTGCGCACGCCCCTGTCATCAATCAAGGCGGCGGCTAGTAGTTTGCTTCAAGAAGATGTACAATGGGATGAAGAAGAACGGCGCAGCTTTGCGCAGGCGATCGAGCGCGAGGCTGATCGGCTCAATCGCTTCGTGGGGAATCTGCTCGATATGACGCGTATCGAGGGCGGAGCGCTCAAGCCGGAAAAAGAGTGGTATCCTATAGAAGAGTTGATCCACGATGTGTTGGGACACATGCAGTTTTCGCTGCAGGGCCACGAAGTGCATACCTGCATCCCTGACGATCTGCCGCCCGTGGAGTTTGACTACTTGCAGATGGACCAGGTGCTGACAAATCTGATCGAGAATGCAATCCGCTATACGCCGCCCGAGTCTCCGCTAGAGATCTCAGTGCAAATGCTGGATGGTGAGATGAATGTGAGCATCGCGGATCGCGGCCCTGGTATTCCGCCGGCTGATATAGAGCGTGTCTTTGACAAATTTTATCGCGTGCTTAGCGCCGCGCGCAAGAAGAATATCAGTGGTTCGGGCCTGGGCCTCTCGGTCTGCCGGGGACTGGTCGAGGCGCATGGTGGCCGCATCTGGGCCGAGAATCGGGCCGGTGGTGGAACCGTTTTTCGCTTTACTTTGCCTGTAAGAAAGGTGGAAGAACAGATTCATGAGTAAGAGTGGTGCCCGTATCCTCGTGGTGGATGACGAAATTGAGATTATGCGCGCGCTGCAACGTAGCCTGAGCGCACACGGATACGAGGTGTTTACGGCTGGCAGCGGCGAAGAAGCTCTGGAAGAGATCGCGCGTCATCGACCCGATCTGATGCTTCTCGATCTCGGCCTGCCGGGCATTAGCGGCCTGGAGGTGTGCAGACAGGTGCGCGCGCAGTCGAATCTGCCCATTATCGTGCTATCGGTGAAGGACGCCGAGCGCGACAAAGTTCATGCCCTCGATCTAGGCGCTGATGATTACGTCTCTAAGCCGTTTAGCGTGAATGAGGTGCTGGCCCGTGTGCGTGTGTCCCTGCGCCACTCCGCGCAGGTGCAGTCTGGCACCGAGCCGCGCTTTACCGCTGGTCCGCTGACCGTCGATTTCGCACAGCGCCAGGTCTTCGTCAATGAGCGCGAGGTCAAGTTGACGCCGACCGAGTACGATCTACTCAAGGTGCTGATCAAGAGTAACGGCAAGATCATGACGCGCCAGATGTTGCTATCACAGGTCTGGGGAACCGGCTATGGGGCCGAGGCGCACTATCTGCATGTCTACGTCGGCCAGTTGCGCCGTAAAATCGAGCCAGATCCTGCTCATCCTCGCTTTATTCTCACGATCTCCGGCGTGGGCTATCGCTTCAGCAGCGACGATTGAGGCGCTCAAGTTCTACGCTTGAACGTCTCGTACAACACTGTTACCACTGCTTCAACAGGTGTGCCACCTTGCCCTCAGGCGTTATCTCGTAGCGCACGCGATCGGGGTTGATATCCTTGAAGCGCTCGCTGTTGTCTGCCGCGACGACCGTGTCGCGAGGATGGACCTGCTGCCAGATCAGGTTGGCGATGTCGGGATCGCCCTGCAGATAGACGTAGGTACGTTTGGGGACGTGCGATTTTACCACGAGTCCTTCGGCCCTGGCAAAGCTCTGTTTCGCTCCCTGGTCTTCCAGGTAGGGATCGACGATCTCCAGCATGCGTGGCGCTGTGGTGCGCATCCCCGCCTTCCCGATATACACAAACATAATGGGTCTGTGTCGCTCGTCGGCATTGTTGACGGCGGCGCGCACCACGGCCTCGTTTTTCTTGCTGTCGGGCAGCAGAATAGCCAGCACGGAGTTGGGCAGCGCCTCTTCTATGCGCGTCGCCACGACCGAGACTGGAACGCGCCCGGCCGTGCTCGATCGCCGGTTGTTCACATAAGCCACTCCCATGCCTACGAGCGCGACGCTCCCGCCAAACGCGGTCGCCAGTGGCTTCGATACGAGGTTTGTTGACCACGCGGTGGCGACCAGGAATGTGGTGAGAATACCCAGGAAAAAGTCGATCTTGAACCAGAGCCCCTTGACCTCCGAGGCTGTAGTATGGGGGCTTCCCGCTACTTCGCTTTCAGCGCTCGCGGGGGCGCTACTATTCGAGATCTGTAGATCGTGCGCTGTGACGATCTTTGTCTGGTCAGCGCTATGCACCTGTCCGTTCAAACTCTCTTGTGCAGGTATCACCTGCCCGATCGTGCCCCTCCACGCAGTTGCCTCTGTCATGGACGCCATCTTGCGTACGCGCCGCCAGTCGCGTGCGCGCACAATGTCCAGTCCCAGGCAAGTAAGTGTGAATGCGCCCAGCAGTCCGAATGCGTACATATCTCCTAGAATGTTGATGTTCCCCCGGACTGCGATCAGGATTATAATGGGAATGCCTGTCGCTAGCGCGATAGAGAAGTGAGGTGAATTGCGTAGTTTGTTGCGTCGCAAGATAAAAGCTGGCAGAAACTCCATACGCGAGAGTGCGATAAAGACGTGGTAGGCACCGATGATAGCTGTGTTACTGGCGAATACAAGCAACGCGCTGGCGCTGATAGCTACCTCTATTTGCAAAAAGATATTGCCCCAGTGTCCCGCGAGCAAGGAGATTAGTTGCGTCGAGAGCACCGGGTCCCTGGCTTCTGGTGTGAGAAGGAGCGTGGATAGTATGGTTAGCATCGGACTTGTGAGCCCAATAGTTAAAACCACAAGTAAGAGCGCTATTCCAGCGACCTTCTTATGTGGTTGCTTCATAACAGGTGAGAGTTGCGAGATACTCTCCAGGCCTGAGAATGCCAGGAAAGAACCTGCGAAGCCCATGAGGAAGGTCAAGGGAGTTAATGCGTGACTGGCAAACATTTCGGGAATCAGCGCGAGAAAAGCTCCTATGGAGAGATGGGTAAAAACGGTGTATAGGATCGCAAGATCGCTCAGAAACGCAATCACTGCTCCTACCAGGCTTACGCGGGCACTCTCACTGATACCGACCCAGTTCAGGACACCGAGCAAGATGAGGATGCACACAGTGATCCATAGGGCGAATGGACTGATAGCTGGTATGACAACGCTGAAATAGAGTATCCCTGACAGGCAACTGATAGCCGCCGTCAAAAAGTAGTCTACCAGGATAAACATGCCGCCTAGCGCCCCAAACCAGGGATTGAGTGCCTGCGCTGCCACAGTCACAACGCCACCACCTTGAGGGAAGCGATGAGTTACTTCGGCATATTTTAATGTGAGTAGGATAAAAACAGACATCGTTAAAAGTACAAAAAAACCTGCAAGTCCCTCTATTCCTGGCGTCTGGTACAGGATGCCGGGAACATAGTAGATGGAGGTTCCGATATCTGCGAAGACGACCGCCCAACAAAGAATAGGACCGAGCATATTACTCTTTTCATGTGTATGCTCGTCTGTTTGCGTGCCGTGCGATGTTTCCGGGGCCACAGAGTCCTGTGCCATATGCTCCTGTTATCCTTTGGATCGGGAGCGACGCTGCTCCGAATAACGCCCGCCTATCTCTCGCCTCACGTTGCTAAGATAGACCTAGTTTATAGTGTAGCACACGGACATTGACAAGTAAATCTTGAGCGAATTTTTAGTGTTATATTTGCTTCCTTCAGAATTTCTTGAGAGAGTGATGTTCCCTCTTTTACGAAGTCCTGTTTCGACTCTTGCGTTTTCCTGTTTGAAGCTGTAGAATCAAGTATGGTTCCACATGTATCAGGTTCCGTGGGATCTCGCCGGATCGGTGATTAGTCCTCCATCCAGCCATGTATTCCATGATGCCAACCCCCAAGAAAGGTAGCACAAAACCGAATGACCATAACTACTCGACCACGCACGATCGGCGAGTTGCGTGAAAGTGGATATAAGGTGCTTACTGTCAAGGAAGAGATGCGCAAAAATCTGGTTCAGAAGATCCGCGCAGGCGAAGACCTGTTCCCTGGCATTATCGGTTACGAGGATACGGTTATTCCTCAGATCGAGAATGCCATTCTTTCAGGTCAGGATATCATCTTTCTTGGCGAGCGTGGTCAGGCCAAGACCCGCATGGCACGCAGCCTCGCCAATTTGCTGGATGAGGAGGTGCCGATAATCGCTGGCTGTGAGATTAACGATAATCCTTTCGCACCTATCTGTAAAGCCTGCCGCGATAAGGTAGCGTCCCAGGGCGACCTGGTAGAGATCGCCTGGCTCCCCCGCGATAGGCGCTACGGCGAGAAGCTCGCCACGCCCGACATCACGATCTCAGACCTTGTAGGTGAGGTAGACCCTGTGCGCGTGGCGGAGGGACGCTATCTCTCAGATGAATTGACGATCCACTACGGAATGATTCCGCGTACGAATCGTGGCATCTTCTGTATTAACGAATTGCCCGACCTCGCCGAGCGCATTCAGGTTGGCTTGCTGAACATCATGGAAGAGCGCGATGTGCAGATCCGTGGCTACAAGATCCGCCTCCCGCTGGATGTCTACGTCGTCGCCAGCGCGAACCCCGAGGACTATACCAATCGCGGTCGCATCATTACGCCATTGAAGGACCGCGTGGGCTCGCAGATCCGCACGCACTATCCCAACGATGTCGAGCACGAAATTCAGATCATGGAGGCCGAAAGCAGCCACTTCTTGACTGAGGGCATGGAGATTATCGTTCCTCCCTTTATGAAGGAAGTGATCGCTGAAGTGACGCAACTGGCGCGCCGCAGCAATGACATCAGCCAGCGCTCTGGCGTCAGCGTGCGCGTCTCGGTCTCGAACTTCGAGAACGTCTTGAGCAATGCTACCCGTAGAGCTCTGCGCCTTAAAGAGCGCAATGTTGCACCGCGCGTGAGCGACCTCTCCGCCATCATCGCCTCGACGACCGGCAAGATCGAGCTGGATGCCGTGGGCGACGTCAAAGAGGATCGCATCGTGCAGAAGCTGGTCAACGCCGCCATTCTGCGCGTCTTCGGTGAGTACTTTGAAGCCCGCGAGTTCGATCAGCTCGTGGCAGGCTTCGAGCGTGGCCTGAGTGTCCAGGTGGGCGACGATATGCCCTCGATGGAGTACGTCAATCAACTGTCGAAGGTCGGTGGTCTGAGCAAGGCGATCGATAAGCTCAATGGCCGTGGTAGCCCCGCTACTATCGCCTCATCCGTCGAGTTCATTCTCGAAGGGCTCCACCTGAACCGTCGTCTAAATAAGGAAGATGTTCGTGGTAAGATACGCTACCGGCGCTAACCGGCTCTCAGGAACTCTAGCGCCAGTGCTACGCTATTAAGGAATAACCCGACATGTTCGAACGCTTTTACAGGAAACGCTATGGGTACTCGCGCTGGGATGGGACGCAGCGTATTGAAGGTCTGGATGCAGATGATATCCTGAAAGCCCTTTCCGACGATTACCTGGAGAATGGCAACTTGCAGCAGGCGCTAAAGCGCTTGATGCAGGATGGCGTTCGTGGTGAAAATGAGAATCGTACGATGGGGCTGCGCGAGATGATGGAGCGCATGCGCAATCAGCGCAACCAGCAGCTCAATCGCTACAATATGGCCTCCGGCGTGATGGACGACCTGCGCGAGAAGCTTGAGGAGATCAAGCGCATGGAGCGCGAAGGCATCCAGAATCGCCTGAATAATCCTCCTGGCGAGCAACAATCCCAACCAGGCCAGGAGGGCCAGCAGGGACAAGAGGGTCAGGAAGGCCAACAATCAGGCAATCAACGGCAGGAAGGTCAACAGGGACAACAATCCCGGTCCAGGCAATCAGACCAGCAGGGGCAATCTGATCAAGGCGGGGACGATGGTCTCACGCCCGAGCAGAAGCAGCGTATGCTGGAGATGATTGCGAAGCGCAAGCAGGACTACCTGGACCAGCTTCCCCAGGATATTCCCGGCCAGATCAAGGGTCTCTCCGAGTATGACTTCATGGACGAGGAGGCCCGCGAGAAGTTCAACGAACTGATGCAGAGCCTGCAACAGCAGATGATGCAGCAATTCTTCCAGGGCATGCAGCAGTCTCTGCAAAATATGACCCCCGAGGATATCGCGAAGCTGCGTGAGATGATCCGTGACCTCAATAAGATGCTGCGCGAGCGCCAGGAGGGCCGCGAGCCCGACTTCGACTCCTTCATGCAGAAGCACGGCGAGTACTTCCCAGGCGTGAACTCGCTGGACGATCTGATCGAGCAGATGCAGATGCAGCAGGCGGCGATGCAGGGCATTATGGAGAATCTCTCGCCGGAGCAGCGCCAGGAATTGCAGGATCTCATGGAACAACTCATGGGAGATGATCGCATTCGCGTGGATATGATGGAGCTGGCACAGAATCTCGAAACCCTGGCTCCCATGGAGCAGATGCGCACACGCTTCCCCTTCCGTGGCAACGAATCCATGCCGCTCAACGAAGCCATGCGTATGATGAATCGTCTGCAACAGATGGAGGGCCTGGAGGACCAGTTCAACGAGGCCCGTCGCCTGGATGATATCGAGGCCATCGATAGCCAGAAGGTCAAAGACCTGCTCGGCGACGAGGAGTACCAATCAGTCGAACAGCTCAAAGAGCTGATGAAAACGCTGGAAGAAGCAGGCTACATCCAGAAAAAAGGCAATCGCTGGGAACTGACCGCACGCGGCATTCGCAAGATCGGCCAGAAGGCCCTGCAGGACATCTTCAACAAACTCAAGCGCGACGGCTTTGGTCGCCACGTCAGCCCCTATCGCGGCGTTGGTGGCGAGCGTATCGATGAAAGCAAACGCTACGAGTTTGGCGATCCGTTCCTGCTCGATCTGGAAAAGACGCTAATGAACTCCCTTCATCGTCGTGGCACAGGGACGCCGGTGCAACTGGCAAAAGAGGATTTCGAGGTCTACCGTACCGAGTTCATCACGCAGTCCTCGACCGTGCTGATGATCGATATGAGCCTCAGCATGATCTACAACGGTTGTCAGCAGGCGGCGAAAAAGGTTGCCGTCGCGTTGGAGAGCCTCATTCGCTCGCAGTTCCCGCGCGACAATCTGTATATCGTTGGCTTCTCGTTCATCGCCCGTGAATACAAGCCCAACGAACTGATCGAGATGAGTAGCTACGACAACGATCGCGGCACGAATATGGCCCACGGCCTGATGCTGGCTCGCCAGCTTCTGGGGCGCCATCGCGGCGTCAACAAGCAGATCATCATGATCACCGATGGCAGCCCGACCGTCTGGTACGAAGAAAAATACGGTGGCTGGCAGTTTGCCTACCCGAGTCCCTACGCTGAACAGCAGACCCTGCTCGAAGTTCAGCGCTGCACTCGTGATGGCATCACTATCAACACCTTTATGCTCTACGACGATGAGTGGATGGCCGCGTTCGTCAATCAGATGGCCGAGATCAATCACGGTCGCACCTTCTACGCGGATAGAGACAACCTCGGCGAGTATCTGCTGGTTGATTATCTGAATAGCAAGCGCAAGTTCATCTCGTAATGCTCGCAGGGCGACCCTCGCGGTCGCCCTGTATGTGTCGTCCTGCGAGCCAATTCATCGTATTGTGGAGGTTGTGGAAATGGTTGAAGGTCTATCTGAAAATTTTATTGCGGGTCTACGCCAGCTTGATCTCTCGCTAAGCGATCAACAGCTCGCACAATTCGTCCGTTACCAGCAAGAGCTGCTCGACTGGAATACACGCTTCAATCTAACGGCGATTACCGATCCCGAAGATGTACAGATGAAGCACTTCTGTGATTCGCTCTCCCTGCTTGTCGCCTACAATCGTCCACAGGCGCGTCTGCTCGACATCGGATCGGGTGCGGGCTTTCCCGGCGTGCCGTTGAAGATTGCGCGCCCCGAGTGGAAGATTACCCTGCTCGAAGCAACGGGCAAAAAAGTAACGTTCCTGCGCCACATCATCGAGACCTTGCGCCTCGAAGGCATCGTAGCCATACAGGGGCGGGCCGAGGAGCTCGCGCACCAACCGGCCTATCGCGGCGCATTTGATCTGGTGACGGCGCGCGCAGTCGCCTCGCTCTCCACGTTGTTGGAGTATAGCGCGCCCTATTGCCGCGTCGGCGGCGCGATCATCTTCCCGAAAAAAGGCGAGCTTGCGAATGAGCTGCTGCACGGAAAAAGAGCTGCCGGACAGCTCGGCGCGCGCTTCAAGGCCGACCTGCTAGTGCAGATCCCCGACCTTGCCGATGGGCGTCGTCTCCTCGTCTGGGAGCAGCAGAAGCCCTGTCCGGCGCAATTTCCACGCGCCGGAACTGTGATGGCGAAGAAACCATTG
>DAOTTD010000173.1:0-13833 GCA_034438015.1 Ktedonobacteraceae bacterium
TTTCTCCGCTTTCAGGACAGGCTATGGTCCCCGCAGCCTTTCGGCGCAAGGTAAGTCCCGTGACCTCCAGCATTTCTCTCCAATGCTGGTCCATTGTGGAAATACTGCGCTATGTGACACAGCGCACATGGGTGTCTGCCCAATCCAATCCAATGTACCACCTCATTGTGATCCTCGTTTCGCCAAAACTTCCTGGGGGATCGGGTCCTTATATAATAGGTGGGAGACCGCAACGTCCCTCCCATCATCGATTGGCCCAGGAATGCTGCCAGGGGAAGAACGATCTTTTTGTACCGGTCAAGCCGTGTGGGGACCCAAGTCTTTCCCCGGCAGTGGTTATCGAGCAGGTTTCTCTCTGCTCAGCCCTCGATCAAAGGGGTTCGTCAAAATAGTAACATATAAGGGGAACCATGGTATTTGGTGACCAATATTCCCATAGAGACAGAGAAAGATGCATGGGATATCGTCTTTGCTAGCGCGAGCGCGCTGGAAGATAGAAACGGTGTTTCGTTATGGAAAAAGCGAGCTATGCTTAGAGACGGTCAATCTCCAAGAGCAGGGAAAGCGCGAAAAAATGCTGCTCATAGTCATGGTGGTGTATATGTTTTTACTCTGGTTGATGCAGGAGAAACAAAAAGAACTGGTCATGTGGTTATTACAGCATTACTGTCATAGAACTGGAAAAAAGCAAAATGCACTCACATTTCCCATCTACCGGGTTCGATGGGCCATCAGCCGCTATTGGCAGAAATACCATCCCATCTTCCCTTTTACCGCTTTAGGAGACATCCCAAAAACTCATGCGATGAATTAGAACACATCATCTAAGAGTTCGGGATGTCTCATGACAAACGGCTGACGAAGCGCCAAAGGCGCTGATGAGTCAAAAGGGCACCTGAACAGTTACCGGATGACTCATGATATGAAATTTACAACTCTCGGTACTTTTCTAAGTACCGATGCACAGTCATAACGTATTCGGCATGGCTCCACGTCAGGGGTGAGGCACTTAATGCCTCACCCGTGAGGGGATCGAGCTGTTCCGCCATGACCCCACTCGGCAAGACGTGGCTCTGCGCCCAATCTAGCAGCGGAAGCGCCCGGTGCAATTCCTCGAGCGTGGTGGCATGAGCAATGTAATATTGCGTGAGCCACAGTGTAGAGATGAACCAGGGATTACCCTGTGCGAGGGAAAGGTCAGCTATGACGCTGTAGTAGCTGTCGTTTTCATAGCGCGCCATGCCTCCAATTGGCGTTTGCACCCACAGCTTCTGTTCGAGCGCCTGCATGGTGCGCTCTACGCGTGGATCATGGGCTGGCAACATCCCGAACTGGAAGAGCGCACACACGCTGCTGTCGAGCGTCGAGTCCTTCTGTATGGTGCCGTTTGTGTCCACGGTGATCATGCGCAGAAAATGCCCCCGTTCCTCGTCCCACAAGTACTGAAGGGCCGCCTTTTTGATCTCTTGTGCGGCTCGGCGATACTTGCTGAACAGTTCTTCTTCTCCAAAGAGGTCGGCGAACCTGGCAGCCGCAACCAGTCCCGCATAGACCGTTGCCGTCGTGTACGTGAGGATTCCGCGCCGCTCTTCCCAGAGATCATAGGATGCATCGGGCAGACGCGTATGGGGTTCGCGGTAGCTGACAAGAAAATCAGCCGAGGGAATCACGAACTTATGATAATGGGATGAGACGAAATCGATGTCGTGGAATCTGGCATAGTGCTGCCAGAGGCTATACACCACGAGGGCAGTTTCATCCTCCTGGATGGGCAGGTGTGGATTCCCTTGCTGATCGATCCAGGGATGCCAGCTACTGCCCCACAAACGGTCGGGGCTATAGCGGTGCAAGAGGTAACCCTCAGTTGTTAGCACTGCCTGACAAAAATCATAAAACTGGCGCGCAATCGCCGCGTAGCCCGCATCGTTCAAGGCATTTGCCACCAGGGCTCCATCTCTGGGCCACATGTAGGAGTAACTATCGCCCGAATATCCGTAGGTATCGCCGTCATTAGCGGCAATAATAGCGCCACCGGCATCTATCTGGGTACAGAGCACTAGCAGGCTGCGCTTATAGAGATCTACCAGTTTGGGTGAAAGGTCAGCAAAGTCCTGCTCGTCTTTATTGACCCAGCGAAACCAGTAATTGCGTGTGCGCTTGAGGAACGAGTCGGGGCCGCGCATGCGCACTTTGTTGTCTAGCGACACAGCCGCCGGCAGATCGACGCCCACGGTCAGCCAATGGTAGGCTTCTTCATGCGCTCTGGCGGCTACTGATGGTATGTGCAGCGCGAGGGTTCCGTCGACGCGCCCCTGAGCAATCGGGTTGCGGCCCAACTCGCCGTCCTCGGCATCGCGCCAGGTACCCTCGGTCCCCTTGAACTCTTTTCTGCCCGTGGCCCAACTCGTAATCCCGACGGTCGTCCGGTCGCCGCTACCGACCTGACCGTTCATAAGGAAGTAGGTTTGCAGCTTGTACGCCACCAGGGCTTGCTGTTTTGGAGAGTAGAAGACCGTATTGCCCTCCGCATCACCCGAGATGTGCCAGTGATAGTGGAAAAAGAGGCGTACTTCCCGTGCATACGAGGCTTGATTCGTCACCACCACATGACGCAGGAAGATGTCGTCATGGAAATCCACGACATCGCTGAAGGCCAGTTGGAGTTGTAGCGTGGGATGAACGTAGGTTACCTGAGTGACAAGCGTCTCCCTGGCATAGAGCTGTTCGCGCTGCCACTCAGGTGCATCGAGCCAGGCAAACTGTCCATCTACCCAGACTCCAGTGCGGGAGATAGGAGGGGTAACCTCCTCCTCGATGTCGACGATATTGACTCCTGTGTGCAGTTCCTGACCTACATGAGGCCAGTAAATGTCACGGAGGTTGTAGTTCTTGTCAAAATTCAGTAGGAGTTTTCCATTCCCGAGTGGTAAGTCTCGCGGCATAGTCACTTCCTCCTCTCAACAGTGAGCCCATCTGTGTTGGCTCTTCTTCTTATTGCGATACTACGTCTTCTGCGCGGCCTGAAGCGCTGTCACTGCTACCATGTTCACAATATCATGTGCATCGCAGCCGCGTGAGAGATCATTGATCGGTTTTGCCAGCCCGGAGAGAATGACTCCCAAGGCCGTCGCTCGGCCGACACGCTCCACCATTTTGTACGCGATATTCCCAGCATCAAGATTGGGAAAGATGAGCACATTTGCGCGTCCCTGAACCGTATTCCCAGGCGCTTTGTGTACTGAAATCTCCGGTATTAGCGCGGCGTCGGCCTGTAATTCACCCTCTACATGCAATGCTGGCGCTTGACGGCGCACGAGCCGGAGTGCCTCGCGCACCTTTGCCACCGACGCATCTTGTGCACTGCCATGGGTGGAGAAAGAAAGTAACGCAACGATCGGTTCTTTCCCAAGCACTGCTTGTGCCACCTGGGCCGTATTGATAGTGATAGAAGCCAGTTGCTCGGCACTCGGATTAGGAACAACGGCCACGTCACCAAGAACGATGGCATCCTGACCCGCTGGAAGCCGTTCTGCCAGCAGCAGAGCAAAGGCTCCAGAAACCACGGGGCGTTGTGGATCAACACCCACGACCTGCATGCTCGCGCGAAGCACCGCTGCGGTCGGGCTGGTCGCTCCCCCAACCAGGCCATCAGCAAGACCCGCCTGCACCAGGAGCATACCACTGTATATGGGGTCGCTAGCCAGCGCAGACAACGTGGACTGATTGGGAACAACTTTGCCGCGCTTCTCCAGTCGAGAGCGTAAAAGATGTACTAATTCATGCTGGCGCGGGTCCTCGCCTGGGTCGTAGACATCCACCATCCCAACTACGCCTATTCGTTCCAATTGGGGAAGGATGGACGCCGCCTGCCCTATCAGGATAGGGCGAAGAGCCGATTCCTGCACGAGCGTGCGAGTTGCAGCCAGCACTCTTTCATCAGTTCCATCTGTCAGCACAATGCGCATTGGGAGTGCAAATGCGCGCGCACGGATCTGAGCAATATGAGGACTGAAGACCTCGAGCTGTTCTTTCATCATCGCTCCTCTCTTCGTGAGGAGAGCAGGCGAGGGTTCGCGCTCGCCTGCTCTCCTCTTCGAAGCCCGCCTGGAGGGTGGTTCAACTGCCCTCCAGGCCCCTTCTCTCCCTAGTCTGTCCACACCCAATCGCGTACTTCTGGCATGTCTTCTAGATGGGTTCGGATATACGTGCTGTGTTGCGCAAGCAAATCCTGGCACTGAGCGATCAATGGTGCGGTCAGCCCTCGCACGCGCGTTGCTTGTCGCATCGCCTCAATACAGAGATGATAGCGGCTCGTTTCGTTGAGCACGACCATGTCGAATGGTGTTGTGGTCGTTCCCTCTTCATTAAAACCGCGCACGTGGAAACGAGGCGCGTTCGGACGCCCATGGACGAGCTGGTGAATCGCCCTCGGATAGCCGTGGAAGGCAAAGACGACCGGTTTGTCTTGCGTGAAATGCTCAATGAAGGTGGCTGCATCCACACCGTGCGGATGCAGCTCTGGTGGGTAGAGCGTCATGAGG
Organism: Ktedonobacteraceae bacterium; assembly: GCA_034438015.1. GTDB lineage: Bacteria > Chloroflexota > Ktedonobacteria > Ktedonobacterales > Ktedonobacteraceae > JACDAE01. Next base: position 4,542 of record DAOTTD010000173.1, read on the forward strand.
TCCACGACATTGACCAGGCGCACCTTCAGTTCTGGCAGATGTTGACGCAGCCACCAGGCGGCGGCAACTGTTTCCTGGGTCACGATGTCGCCAGCACAGGCCAGCACAACATCAGGCTCCATTTTGTCGTCATTGCTCGCCCAGCTCCAGGTGGATAAGCCGCGCTTGCAATGAGCAAGCGCGTCCGGCATGCTGAGCCATTGTAGTTGGGGCTGTTTATCGATGACAATCAAGTTCACGTCATTACGACTGCGGAAACAGTGATCGGCGGTCGCGAGCAGGCTATTCGCATCAGGTGGCAAGTAGATGCGTGCGACCGTGCCTTTTTTCGACAGAACAGTATCGATCAGCCCAGGTCCTTGATGGCTAAACCCGTTATGATCGTTGCGCCAACAGGTCGAGGTCAAGAGAATATTGAGCGAAGCAATCGGCTTGCGCCAGGGTAGCTTGATCGCCTCTTGCAACCACTTCGCGTGTTGGACCGTCATCGAAGCCGAGATCATCGCAAAGGCTTCGTAGGTCGCAAACAAACCATGTCGGCCAGTGAGGAGGTAGCCTTCTAACCAGCCATGACAGAGATGTTCGCTGAGGACTTCCATCACACGTCCGTCGGGAGCAACATGATCGTCAGTCGAGATGATTGGTTCTGTCGAACAGCGATTCTCTACGGTAAAGACATCCCCCAGGCGATTCGAATTGGTCTCGTCAGGACAGAAGAGACGGAAATTTCGCTGATCGGCACTTCTCTTAAAGGTGTCTCGCAGCAGCTTGCCGAGCTGGCGGGTCGATTCATGACGCTCCGTCGCAGGCTCGCTCACTTCCAGCGCGTAGTCCGTAAAGGGCGGCAGATCCAGGTCCTTTAGGAGTTCTCCGCCATTCGCATGGGAATTGGCTCCCATGCGATAATCACCGCCAGGCGCCAGCGCGGCGAGCTCTGGGATCAGACGACCGCACTCGTCGAACACTTCTTCTGGATGATACGTGCGCATCCACTCCTCAAGGAGTTTCAGGTGAGCCGGATCAGTCTTCACAGCAGCCAGCGGGACCTGGTGCGCAAGAAATGTGCCCTCGACCTGGCGACCATCGACCTCCCTGGGCCCGGTCCACCCCTTGGGTGAACGCAGAACGATGACGGGCCAGGCTGGTCGCCCGCTGAAGCCATGCTCGCGAGCCTCGTTCTGATAGAAGCGGATTTTTGCATAGCACGTGTCTAACGTCGCGACCATGTCGGCGTGCATCTGCATCGGGTCATCGCCCGTCACAAAGTGGACATCGTAGCCATGACCCGAAAGCAGTTGGTGAATGCGCTCATCATCTTCCCGTCCAAGAACGGTGGGACCGGCGATCTTGTATCCATTCAGATGCAAAATGGGCAGCACGGCTCCATCACGCGCCGGGTTCAAAAAATCAATGCCCTTCCAGGAGCCTTCGAGCGGTCCGGTCTCGGCTTCGCCATCCCCAACCACAGCCGCAACGATCAGATCGGGATTGTCGAACACGGCCCCAAAGGCATGGGCCAGGACATAGCCCAATTCGCCGCCTTCATGAATGGAGCCGGGCGTGGGCACGCTGACGTGGCTGGGAACTCCTCCTGGAGTCGAGAACTGGCGAAACAGGCGGCGCATCCCCTCCGCGTCCTGGGTGATCTCCGGATAGATCTCGGTGTAAGCCCCTTCCAGGTACACATTTGCGACAATCGCTGGTCCGCCATGACCTGGCCCTGTCAGGTAGATCATCGAGACATCCTCATGCTGGATGAGGCGATTTAAGTGGACGTAAATGAAGTTCAGGCCGGGTGAAGTACCCCAGTGACCGAGTAAGCGTGGTTTGATATGTTCAGGCCGTAAAGGTTCTCTGAGCAGCGGGTTGTCCTGTAAGTAGATCTGCCCGACCGTCAGGTAGTTAGCAGCATTCCAATACTGGTGCAACAGCTGCAATTGTGCTTGATCAACGTTTGGCATGTTATCGAGCAAATCTTCCTCGAACAGGGAGACTGATTCGAAAGGCTGCAATTGTGCTTGATCAACGTTTGGCATATTATCCTCCATTGCTGGTTTGTTTGTCAGTAATACAGGCCTCCGTGGAGGCTTCTGCTCATAGCGAAACGATTAGCTAATCGTTTCGCTATAAACGTAACATATCCCTCGTTTCACTGCCAGGTCTTTGAAAGTTTCTTTTCGTCAAACACCACCACCAGAACACATGGCCGGTGAGATGATTACCGCTTACTTGCAAACGGGAGTGACGATACTGGATTGTGGGGAGACGCCATTATCTCGTATCTATAGTTGTAGGAATCGCCTTTGAGGATAAAGGGCATGGTGCTGAAAAACCACGGCCTTGTCGCGATTTTTCAGGTCAATCGTGTTGACTAATGTGATCAGTCATTCTTGGGATGTATTTCAATGTACATCGTATGGTCTTCTAGACGGATGCTGGAGTGAAAGGTACTTATACACGCCACATGAACCCACGATGGCTCTTCCCATCCGTCAGCGAAACGAAAGCTAATCGTTTCGCTACATGTATACCTTATTTTTCACGCCCTGTCAAGGGTTTTGAGGGAATTCTCAGGGTCGTTTAAAGTTGTATAACAAGCATTAGAGCATCATGGGCGCAATTTATTGCGTGAGACTCATGCCATCCCCAGCGAAAAATCGCCTGGCGGACGCGCTATGCTGTCGCTACAAAAGGGCGATGACAGGTACTCTTGATCTCGCAATAGTTCTGGAATGGATGTGGAAGAACTTGACAGAGAGAAATTCTGTATGCTACTTTTAAACTAGCAAAACGATTAGCGGAACGATTAGCAAGGGTTTGGTGATGCATATAATGAAAGATAGGGAAGAGTCGGCTGGGCGCCCAGCGACGATCAAAGATGTAGCGACCCATGCCAGGGTGTCGGTAGCAACGGTGTCCGCCATCCTCAACCGCAATAAGTATGTAAGCCCAAATCTGGCACAACGGGTGCAGGAAAGTATCGCCGCTCTTGGCTATGAACGCAATAGCCTGGCGCAAGGCTTAAAGATGCAAACCAGTCAGACTATTGGCCTGATCATCTCCGATATCACCAATCCTTTCTTTACTAGCATCGTGCGTGGTGTAGAGGATGTGGCCAATGCTCGAGGATACTCCTTGATCCTGGGCAATACTGATGAAGACGTGAAAAAGGAGATGGGCTATATACACCTGCTGGAAAGCAAACGGGTTGACGGGCTGATCGTCTCTGCTACGCAGGGCAATCACGCGTATTTGCGTTCCTGGCCGATCCACCGATTACCCCTGGTGAGCATCGACCGTCTCCTGGACGATATGAGCATTGATGCCGTCCTCATCGACAACGTGGCGGGTGCTCGCCAGGCGGTTGAGCATCTGATCGCCCTTGGGCATGAGCGGATTGGCATCGTGACCGGTCTTGTGGGTATCACTACGACAGACGAGCGGCTGATCGGCTATCAGCAAGCGCTGGCAGCCCACGGCATTCCCCTCGATCCGGCTCTGATTGCTGAAGGCAACTCGCGTATTGATGGAGGAGAGAGCGCGACGCTACAACTCTTGACCCAGGAAGCCGCCCGGCCGAGTGCATTATTTGTGACGAGCGGCCTGATGATCATTGGGGCTTTACAAGCTATCGCTCAGGCGGGGCTACGCTGCCCACAGGACCTGGCACTGGTTGGCTTCGATGATTTCGCGTGGGCAGGTGTCATGCATCCCCGCTTGACCACAGTTTGCCAACCGACCTACGAGATCGGACAGAAAGCCGCTCAGCTCTTGTTTGATCGGCTAGAGAAGCGTGACGCGGATCCACAGATAATACGCCTGCAGCCCCGCTTAATCATTCGCGAATCATGTGGTGCTCGCTAGCTGCCTACCCTACATTATTATCAAATCTTCCACCACTGTCTGTGCCACACCCTCGCGTCCTCGAGCGAGCGCTGCGTATCCAGCGTCAGGATGGTCTGGCAACACTCTAGTTCTGACGAGCCCGCGTAGAGATCGACGATGCCGAGATCGACGCCCAGGAGCGGCTCGACTGCAGCGGCGGTGCAATAGGGAACGTATGGTGCGCTATAGCCACCAGCCTGGAGCATGAGCAGGCGCCCGTCACATACCTCGGCGGCCAGGCCGACCATGAGTTGTGAGATCTGGCGGTAGCCCTGCATCGTCATCATCATCTGCGCCATCGGATCGAGCCAGCTCGCATCCTGGCCCGCCGTGATGATGATCAGTTGAGGCCGAAATTGTAGTCCAAGTGGGACCACCAGTTGCTCGAAGGCGGCGCGATAACCACGATCGCCTGTACCGGGCGGCAGGGGAATATTCACAGTGTAGCCCTCGCCCGCATCCCTACCAACCTGCTCCAGTTCGCCCCAGAGCCGGGGAAACCAGTTCTGTTGGTGCAGCGAGACGAAGAGCACGCCCGCATCCTGGTAGAATGCATCCTGTGTGCCGTTGCCGTGGTGCACGTCCCAATCAACGATCATGATGCGTTCGAGTCCGTAGGTATTCCGGGCGTGGTGCGCCGCCAGCACGGTATTGTTGAAAATACAGAAGCCCAGCGCCTTGTTGCTCATGGCATGATGACACGGTGGACGCAGCAGCGCGTAAGCATTGCGTACCTTATCCTCAAGTATCGCGCTCACCGCGTTGATTGCCCCGCCAGCCGCGTAGAGTGCAGCCTCGAAGGAGCCTGGACTGAGCACGGTCTCGTCGTCTATCTCGCCCCATTCCGTGAGCAACGGTCCCTGTGCCGGTCCATGCCGTGCCAGTTCACGGATGCCGGCGATATAGGCGCGTATGTGATAGACGGCCAGCTCGTCTTCGGAGGCGGCCCGCGCGGTGATGGGTACCATACGCGCGCTCAGGCCCGAACCGTCGAGAAACTCTTTGATGCGACGCGTGATCGCTACCGAAGAGGGATGCGGTTCAGGCGAGAGCTCAAACGAACCATCTCTCATCTGCACACGCATCTCCACGCCTGTATCATGAGCAAGGTAGCGCTCGTCGAAGACAAAGCCTGTGCGCGAGGAAGACATGTCACAATCCTTTCTAGTGGAGGGGGATCAGGCCGTGTCACAATAAGAATCAGGGGGATTGCGACTGGCGCATAGCGGCACGCACTAACTTGATCTCTTCAAAAGAGTATTCATCGCCCAGGATGTCTTTGACGGGCCTGAGAAAGCCGTCGCCTACCTCCTGCCACACTTCGTAGATTGCTTTGTGTCGCTCAGGCGATATCAGGCGGCTAACATCGATATCCTCTCCGGCCTCGATCAGGCTGCAAAGATGGTCTACAATCGTTGTTGGTCGGCGATCGGACTCAGTGGCTATCGCTTCGATATCCAGACCACGACGATACAGCTCCAGCGTCAAATAGCGTGGCGCCCGCGCCACCGGAACAGGTTCCGTCTTCTCCTCCGGTACGCTCTCGTCCATGCTCAGGCCATGCAACTCACAATAGGCTCGCATCTCGTCAGTAAAGGGTGCATAGTACATGTCTAGTTTGCGTTTGCCCACGCCCGGAAGGTGCAGGAACCCCTCCTGACTCACGGGGCGACGCCGGGCCATGGTGTGCAGCGTCGCGTCGGGAAAGACGACGTACGGGGGTACACCCATCGCATCGGCGAGGCGCTTGCGTAGATCGCGCAAACGCCCAAAGAGCACGACCTCCTCCGGCTTCAACTCTGGCAATATCGTTTCACGCCCACTACCAGCGGTTCGCTCCTGGCGTACAGGCGCGGCTCGTTTAGCCACCTCAACTTCGCGCTGCCGGCGTAAAATCTCGCGTGAAAGAGCATTGAGTTTGATGATCGGGTAGCCATCGCTCGTCTCATTTATCAGCCCCTGCTGGAGCAAGGCGCGACCAAGATGGAGCCATTCCTCCATGCTTTGATCTTTACCAATGCCATAGGTGGAGAGCTGATCATGTCCCAGGTCACGGATCTTCTGTGTGTTCGCGCCGCGCAGTACCTCGATGATGTAGCGCATGCCGAAGCGTTCGCGCGTCCTCGCAACGCAAGACAAAAATTTCTGCGCATCGATGGTACGATCCTCCATAATCTGAGGCTGCAAGCAATTGTCGCAGTTCCCGCAGTTATCGTCCGTCCACGTTTCGCCGAAGTAGCCTAACAGTATACGTCGTCGGCAGACCGCGCTTTCACCGTAGGCGATCACCTGGTTGAGCTGCTGGCGGGCGATGCGCTGCTCCTGCTCGTCTGTCTTCTGCCCGATCATATATTCAAATTTTGCGCGATCACCATAATTGAGAAAGAGGACGCACTGCGCGGGCTGACCGTCGCGTCCGGCGCGCCCTGATTCCTGGTAGTACCCCTCCAGGCTCTTCGGCAGGTCGTAGTGGATGACGGCACGCACATCGGGCTTGGCGATACCCATGCCAAAGGCGATGGTGGCGACCAACACCGGAACATCATCGCGAATAAAACGGGTCTGATGCTCGGTGCGCTGCTCATTGGAGAGTCCGGCGTGGTATGGCAGGGCGTGGATGCCAGCGCGGTTCAGATCATCGCTCATGCTCTCTACCGTTTTGCGGCTCTGGCAGTAGATGATCACCGATGCTCCGGGCTGCTGACGCAGCAGTTGCACCAGCTCCTTGTAAGAGCCTGGCCCCTTCTGCCGCACTTCGTAAGAGAGGTTGGGACGGTTGAAACTGGCGATATGCAGATGTGGATTATGCAAACGGAGCTGCGTCAGGATATCCTGGCGCACACGCTCGGTCGCTGTCGCTGTCAGGGCGAGCATGGGCGTCTGCTGATAACGCTCGCGCAACAGACCGAGCTGGCGGTACTCTGGGCGGAAATCATGGCCCCATTCGCTCACACAGTGCGCCTCGTCGACCGCTAGCAGCGAGAGACCCATTCGCCTCTGTACCTCGTCGAGCCGCAGAAGGAAGCTCTGCGTCAACAGGCGCTCCGGTGCCACATAGACCAACTTCAACTCACCCTGCAACATCGCCTGCTCACGTGCCGAACGCTCGTCCGGCGACAGGGAGCTATTGATGAACGTCGCCGCTATGCCGTTGGCGCGCAAACGATCCACCTGGTCCTGCATCAAAGCGATCAATGGTGAGATGACTACTGTCATGCCAGGGAGCACCAGGGCTGGAAGCTGATAAGTCAGCGATTTTCCGCCGCCCGTCGGCATCAGCACCAACGCATCACGACCGGAGAGCGCCATCTCCACAACCTCGCGCTGACCGGGCAGAAAGGTATCATATCCAAAGTACTGTTTCAATGTCCGAGCAATGGAGTTCAAGTTCTGCATCCCCGCTCTCTACTCAACAAACGTTTGTTCAAAACGCCACGCGCAGGCAGTATACCGCCTGCGTGCAAGAAATGCGAGCATCTCTTGCAAAAACGCAAAAAGTACTAAATACAGGAATAGAGTTATGTTCTATACTTGCTACGCTTCCAGATTGAGCCAGCGCACCTCTTCCGATGTGAGTTCGACGCCCAGCGCGGGCAGAGATGTACGCGTCTCGGAGAGCAAGCGCGGGCCGATCAATGGAAATGTCGGAAACGGCTGGGCGAGCACATAGGCCAGGGCGATATTGATTGGCAGGACGCCGCGCTTTTTCGCCAGGGCATTTGCGCGTTCCAGGCGCTGGAAGTTATCGTCGCTATACCAGCAGCGCACCAGCTCTGGATCGGAGTGATCGTCCGGGCGGGCGCGACCGGTGAAGAAGCCACGCGCCTGGCTGGACCAGGGCAGCAGCGTAATCCCTGTCTTTGTTAACCACGCCCGCGACACGGCATCCGAGGCGGTGATGCAACCTTCCCAGACAGGATCAACCATACGAGCCAGGCTGAAATTGTTGCTGAGGGCGACAAAGCCGGTCAGGCCATGTTCCGCTGCCCAGGCGTTCGCGGCCTCGATGCGCTCCAGGGACCAGTTCGAGCCGCCAAAGGCGTGCACACGTCCGGCAGCTTTGTGCTCATTGAGGACGGTGATAAACTCGCCGACGGGCACCTCGGGATTATCACGGTGCAGCATATAGATATCCACGTAGTCGGTCTGCAGACGTTCGAGGCTCTCCAACAACTGGGAGGTCAGCTTCTCGGGCATGCAATTCGGCGTGTGCGCGCCCTTGTCGAGGAGTACGACCTGCTCGCGGAGGCCACGATTCTTTACCCATTGGCCCAACAGCTTCTCGCACCAGCCTCCACGATAGATATAGGCCGTATCGAAGCAGTTGCCACCCTGCTCGAAGAAGTCATCGAACATCACTGATGCGTGTGGCAGCGTCTCCTGATTGTCCACGCCCATCACCAGGCGCGAAACGGGCTTCTCAACGCCTGGGATGCGTCCATACTTCATGGCGTTGTTGGGACGGACAGCGAGCGGTCGCTTATGCACCGTCGGCACCTGCGCGTCGGGCCGCTCGGAGTCATAGACCAGTCCGATCGCCGCGCGCCAGCGATCCAGCGTCCGCATGTTGCCAAGCGTATCGTCCCAGTTCATGTAGGGCGTCTGGCGCTCGGCAATATACGAGGCAACCGTATCGGCCTCATTAGCATACAGGTTCTTAGTACTCGCGACAGTAACCCGCTGCTCCTTCTGCCCATATTTCTTGAGAAACATAGGGCGATTAACGCCATCGCGCACCGGTAGCCACGGCTCAGTCACAACGATAGAACCCTTTGTGCCATAGATGCGCACGGCATCCTCAGCATGCAGTTGCACGCCACAGAACAACTGGGCGATGATATCGTCGGGAAAGGTCAGCGTCGCCGTCGCGTACTCATCGACGCGGCTGACCGGTCCTATATGGGCCGCTCCAATCACCCGCGTCGGCTCAGAGAAGGGCTTGCCGGTCGCGGCACCGGCGATCAGGCGGGCCATAGAGACACAGTAGCCGCCAACGTCGAGGATGCCGCCGCCGCCGAGGGCATTGTTCAGGAGACGACTGTCAGGATCGAAGGCGGTAGCAAAACTGAACGTCGCCTCGATCACGCACACGTCGCCCAGCGTTCCCGAGCGGATGAGTTCGGTGAGATACGTTGTCTGGGCGTGGCAGCGATACATAAATGCCTCCATCAGGAAGACATCGTTGCGCCGGGCCGCCTCGATCACAGCCATCGCTTCGGCGTGGTTGAGCGCAAGGGGCTTTTCACACAAGATATGTTTACCGGCCTCAGCCGCCTTGATGGCCCATTCGGCGTGCAGGGGATGGGGCGTTGATATGTAGACGATCTGCACCTCTTCGTCGGCAAGGAGCTCCTCATAACTGCCATGGCGATGGGGAATATGCCACCGCTCGCCGAAGGCGTCGGCC
>DAOTTD010000174.1:0-4991 GCA_034438015.1 Ktedonobacteraceae bacterium
ATCTTTTCTTACCGGTCGAGCCGTGTGGAGCGAGAAGCCTTTCCCCTGGCCTTGTCTCGTCAGCAGGGAGCGGCCCTGCGAACTCTTGTTCAAAAGGGTCTGAAATCATATTAACATATAAGGAGCGAGAGGAACTGGCAACCATTCGTCAGGCAAGTGAGACGGCTGAGACCCTCTACCTCCTGGTTCAGGAGTTTTTACAGATGGTTCGCAAGCTGCAAGGAGAACGTCTTGATGCCTGGCTCACTGCAGTGGCAGAAAGCCAGATCGAGGAACTGCAACGTTTCGCCAATGGCCTGCAACAGGACAAAGCCGCTGTTCTCATGGGGTTGACGCTTTCCTACAACAACGCGCAAGCAGAAGGGCAGGTGACCAGAATAAAACTCGATCCGCGAGAATGATGTACGGCCGCGCCGGATTTCCTTTGTTGCGTCAGCGCGTTTTGCACCGCTTCTAAGAGCTAGCGAAGCTAAACAAGCTTCATTTGCGCGTATGGAGTCCTTCTGCGCCGATCCCTTGAGCTCTTTTTTGGCCTTTTACAAGCCAGTAACACTCAACCGGCTGCAAAAGAGACGCTTTCTGGTCTTGTCGGACTGTGAGCGCGTAGCAGAAGTCGAGGCTTCTGAAGATGATGGTTTCCCATGTGTTCTGTTGATGGGCTTTCGTCACCAAAAGAGCGGAAGAGTCTAGGTTGGATATTGTGCGGCACTGCAAAAATATGGTATCCCTTATGATGAGTCCCTGGTCATTGCCGATCTGAAGCCCGGACATAGCAGTGTGCAACAGAGCATCTGCGAATTTTTGCAAAGCCCTGATCGGCCAGGCGCTATTTTTGCTGTCAACGACTACGTTGCACTGTATGTGATGCAGGCTGCCAATGCCCTGAACTTGAATGTTCCGCGAGATCTAGCTATTGTTGGCTTTGATGACGAGCGTTTCGCCGCCCACGTCCAGCCGCCCCTGACCACAATTGCGCAGTCTTTTGTCGATGTGGGCCTGCGGGCGGGGACCTTGCTTCTGAGCCGTATCCAGGGCAATACGGGCGCTCCGAGACGCATCGAGCTACCTGCTAACCTGATTATCCGTGAGTCGTGTGGGGCGCAGATGCATGTGAAAAAATCACTTGCCGTTGAATAATCTTTAACTCTCGACAATGATGGCCACGTCAAAGGTGCCGTCAGAGACGGCAATGGGCTGCCTGGGATGTTCGGGCGCACTAGAAAATAATCGTGGACAGGAGAAGGACCCTTTCATCCTGTCCAGCCCCACACTTTGCGTTGGGATATCACTCTGTATCGTGAGGGTGCAGCGGGCCTGTGGCTGCAGTGACAGGTCCCAGGATGCCGCATTTTTTCCCAGCGCGATGTGAATATCTCCCCCATTGAGGACCTGCGCTAGCGTATAGGTTCCTGGACCCTGGTAGCCGTAAAAAACCAGGAAGACAGATGCGCCACCATGCTCGACATCAATAGTAAACTCGCGATGACCATGACGCAGTTTAGAGGTTGGTAATGTGGCATGAACCGAATACCTGCCGCTATCTCCGCCCGAAAGTGTGAAGTTGACCGTACTTTCGTTGTTTGCTGGAGATGGGGTCCCTGTGCTACTTGCTACAGGCGAGATGGCGCGCATTGTTGTTGATGCCCCGTGTTTCCATCGCTGCAGCCAGCCAATGCAAGCGATATGAGCAGGCAAACGAGCAATCTGCACATGACCATCCTGTTTTTTCCTGCTTTCGGGTGAGCATCAGAATGCTGCAAAAAGCATCCCCCATACATGGATTGATCCCGCAGTAGGGTCGCGGTCACCAGCCCGCTCGTTGCTTGTGAATCGGCCTGGGGGCGTCGCGGGTGGGGCGCGACGGGCTGGTGAACCGCGACCCTACAGTATTATGGTCGTGGGGTTGAGAGGGTTACAGTACGTTAACAGCCGAGATGCTTACTTCTGTACGACTGAAGGCTCACTCTCAATCTGTTCAAGGGCTGCCGCTTCGTTGTCTTGCTGCTGAGCGAATGCGGCGGCCTTGCTGAAGCGCAGCCGGAGGACGCTGACAAAGCCCTCGACAAAGATGTTGCCCGACATCTTGGAGGTGCCGATGCGCCGGTCCATAAAGACGATTGGTGTCTCTACAACGCAATAACTCTTCTTATAGACGCGATAGGCCATCTCTACCTGGAAGGCATATCCCTGCGCCTGTATATTGTCCAGGCCGATATTTTCTAGCACTTCGCGCCGGTAACAGCGGTAGCCCGCTGTGCAGTCGTGAATGGGCACTCCCAGTACCAGGCGCGTGTAAATATTGCCGCCGCCACTGATAATGCGGCGCAGTAGTGACCAGTTCGGCGTGCTGCCACCTTTGACGTAGCGGGAACCTATTACCAGGTCCGCGTTCTCGATGGCCTTCAGGAAGTCGGGGAGATACTTTGGATCGTGCGAGAAGTCCGCGTCCATCTCGAAGGCCGCGTCGTACCCCTTCGCAATCGCGTACTTAAATCCTGCGATGTATGCAGTTCCCAGGCCGAGCTTGCCGGCGCGGTGCATGACATGTACGCGGGTGTCCTCAGCGCTGATCTCGTCGGCCAGTTTGCCGGTACCATCCGGGGAATTGTCATCAACAATAAGAATATCGGTCTGAGGGGCGTTCGCGAAGACACCTTCCAACAGGGGTCGAAGATTCTCAAGTTCATTATACGTTGGGATAATTATTAATGTCTTCAAAAAAAATGCGGCATGGAGACCCGTCTGCCTTTAGGCGATGGGAGGAAATGCCGCCCTCCTTTCCACTAAACAGGCCGAAGCCTTTTGGACAATCGTCAATTTCTTGAAAACGGAGTCCTCGAAGGACCGAGACTAGTCAAGCAAGGCTTTCTGCAAGCCCGTCGCCTTCAGGCGATTGGGTTCCTGACACAATCTTTCTCCAATATTTGCCGATTATCTGGGTAGTGCATAAAGCACCGTCATAATAAGTACGACACACAAAATAACGGTTCCAAGCATGTGTCGGTCACGTAATAGTACTTCTTCTGGACTTCCTCCCTCCATGCGCATATACACGAGGTAGAGGTAGCGAAACATGCCGTAGAGGACGAGTGGTATGGTGATGGCGAGCAAACGGTGGTTGCCAATTGTTCCCTGAATAGTGTAGAGGCTGTATGACATAATGGTGCCCGTGACCACGATAGTGATCATCTGGTCGAGCATCGAAATGCTGTATTCTTTGAGAATCTGCCGGTGCTGGCTCGCTTGCCCCTGTAAGAGTAGGATCTCGTGCCGCCGCTTGCTCAGCGCCAGGAAGAGCGAGAGGAAGCAGGTGACGACATAGAGCCACAGCGATATCGAGACGGGCACGACGACCGCGCCCGCTATAATGCGCAGCACAAATCCGCTCGCGATGATAAAGACGTCGATGAGCACGACATGCTTGAGCCGCAGACTGTAAAGCACCATGAGCGCCAGGTATGCCACAATGCTAAGCGTGAAGAGCAGGTTGCCTCCTCCGATGCTGGCAAAGATGTCTCGCCCGTTCGGTATGGGCACGCGCGAGATCAATAGAAGCATCAGGCCGCTGCATACGAGCAGCACTCCTAGCGCGACTATGGCCCACCTGATAGATAGTCTTCCTGATGCCAGCGGACGCAGCCGCTTGACCGGGTGCTGCCGGTCTTTCTCCAGGTCGAGAAGATCGTTCAGCAGGTAGATGCTGCTAGATATCAGACAGAATGTAACAAATGCGAGCAGTGTACGGATAAGTGATGTGACATCCAGGAGGTGTTCTGAAAAGACAAGACCGATAAAGACGGCAAAATTTTTTGTCCATTGGCGCGGACGCAGTTCCGTGAGCAGTGCCCGTAGCCGCCCCCACATTCCCACTCTGACTGTATCGTTGTTAACCTGTTCCGCTTGCGATGGTTGCTTTTCCTGCTCTCTTAGCGCTTTCTCCAAGAATACTTTGTCCCTTCAATAAAAAAAGAGTGTCCTGCCTTTGGAACGATCTGTCACAAAAAGAAGTAACACTTCGGCTATCTCTGCAATGCATATGCATCAATGCACAAAAAGAGATAGCTGCATTTCTATCTATCGTTGACGCGCTCAGGATGGATGATACGGAAATGCGTCAGTATCGTATTGCTGTCTTTAACACGTCGGGTGGCCATTAATAGATACGGCGCCTGAGATCGTTCAGGTTGTGAACGGTGATGCGATGCCGGTCGGTGCTGATGTAGCCCTTATCCATAAAATAGCCCATGACCTTGTTGACGCTCTCGCGCGAGGCGCCGACCATCGATGCGAGCTCCTGTTGCGTCAGACGCACATCGATGCGCGTGCCGTCGTTGACCTCTATCCCATGCGACTCGGCCAGTTCTAGCAGCTTTTTCGCCACGCGGCCATACACATCCAGGAAGATCAGGTCCTCGACCTGCTGATCGGTGGTGCGTAGTCGCTTCACCAACACTTCCAGCACCTGCAGCGCGATCTTCGGATTCTTCATGATCACATTGTGGAAGTCGCTGCGCTGTAAGGAATAGCACTCGACCTGCTCCAGGGCGATGGCATCGGTGGAGCGCGGCAGGCCGTCGAGCAAGGAGAATTCGCCGAAATACTCGCCCTTGCCGAAGACGACGAGCGAGATCTCCTGCCCGTCCGGGCTGATCAGGCAGATTTTGACCTTGCCCTCTTTGATGATATAAAGAACCTGTCCGGGATCGTCGCGGTGAAAAATAACCTCGCCTGCGCGGAAGCGGCGTCTTTTCGCAACGCTCATCAGATCGCGCATCTCGCTATCGCTCAGGCTGGAGAAGATGGTCACCTGTTTGAGATAACTGGATTCGTTATCAGCCTCCATATTCACAAATCCTTTTCTGATACCTGTATGCCTTGCATTTGTGCTGCCATGATAGCATAAGCGCCCTCGACACGCAATTGTTACCGCTGCACAATTACTTACTACGAAGCGATCCGCTTCCACCTCACCATGGTACATGACGAACCGA
>DAOTTD010000175.1:0-23438 GCA_034438015.1 Ktedonobacteraceae bacterium
ATAGGTTCACCCTGATACAATAGGAGACAATCGCTCGGCTTAGCTGGCGCGCGCAGTTGATGGGTTTGTGAGTGAGAATGTATGTTTAGTCGATGGAGATCTGGAGCCGCTTTGAGTGATATGAAAAGCTATCTGAAACGATTGCTCGGTAATGGCTATGCCCTGCTTCATATCGTTCTGATCTATATTAGCGTAGGTGGCCGTTTCTACTACTGGCGCACCCGGCTCTGGCTTCAACAAATTCACGTAGTAGAGAGTGCACACACACGTATGAAACAAACGCTGCTCTTTGTCCGACATGGGCAAACAACATGGAACGTCGAACATCGCCTACCCGGTCAATTGCCCGGCGTCTCTCTCAGCGAGACCGGACGTCAACAGGCGGCTCGTCTTGCCGAATCCCTGACTATTCTCCCGCTCAGTGCGATTATCAGCAGCCCTCTGGAACGCGCACGCGATACCGCCGAGATCATTGCAAAGGGGCGCGGGCTGGATGTACGGTTCGAGCCGGACCTGATGGATACCGATCTGGGACCCTGGTCCGGGCAGATCATAGAAGAATTGACGAAAAGTGATCCAGCATGGAAAGAATATGTCAAAGATCCGACGGTCGCGCCGGAGGGCGTCGAGACATTTCCCCAGGTGCAGCAGCGTGTTGTGGCCGCTGTCGAACGCTGGCGTTCGCAGGAGGATATTGGAGCCTACCCGGTCTTCGTTGCACACGCGGACGTAGTAAAGCTAGTAATCGCCCATTATACTGGCCTGGAGACGAAACGTGCAGGTTCAATATTCATTGATAATGCTTCCGTGAGCCTCGTCGAGATAGATGAGGAGCATCAAAATCAGCATGTCGTCTCGATCGGCTGGAGCCCTCATCCCACCTGGCTAAGACCTCCCACGTCCGAGGCAAAAAAGAGCGAGGCGCGTGAAGTGGGAGAGCAAAAGACGTAGATATTCATATATTCATAGCGTTTTATGAAGTCTGATCACACCTGAAGGGGAAGTTCAGCATGTTTGATCCGCGCGACCCTTATGACCGCTATTATTGGCACTATGATTCGAGACGTCCGCTCTCGATGGCACAGATCATTGCGCTTGGCAGCGTCGATGTCGAAACTGTCGCCCTTATCTGGCTACTGCTTGAACAGGGAGCCTCGCTGACCGTCGCGGGACCGACGGACCCACAGCCGGGCGTGGGAAAAACTACAACGCTCAATGCCCTGCTCCAATTCTTGCCCGAAGGGACCGCCCTGGCCTACATGTCCGGCATGTATGAAAATTTTTCGTTTACGCGCCTCCCCGATATCGATCCCTCCCATACCTATGCGCTCTGCAACGAGGTGAGCGATCATCTCCCCATCTATATGTGGGGACGCGTCGCGCGCCGCTACCTGACATTGCCCGCCCAGGGTTATCACATCGCGACCAGTGTACACGCCGATACCATCAAAGACGTGCTGCACATGTACCAGCACGATCTGCGCCTGAGTCCCGATGATGTACGCCGCCTGGGACTCGTCGTCAATATTGGCGTGGTTGGACGCCTCTATCCTGCGCGCCGCCGCTGGTTCACGACGCACTTTCTCCAGCCCTCTCCCAATCCAAAACGACCAGGCAGCGTTGAGCCCGTCCCGCTCTCCCTCTGGAACGAGGTCGACGATACCTTCGAGCACGCGGATCAGTCTATCCTCGATGATCTGGCGAACTGGATCGGTATGTCCTCCGCCGATTTCACTACCGCCCTCGCGCAACGTGTCGCCTGCCTGCAGGAGATTGCTCAGGGATCAGGCATCGATGTCGATGGGATGTACGAGGCCATCAACGATCTGCGCAGCCGCAGCAAGTGATGTGGAAATAGGATGTGTCATCTTTCGTGTTCTACTTTTTAGATAAAGAAGAAAGGAGGTTTGGACGATGTTTGAACGTAAGCAATACGTTAGCGAAGGACGCTGGCCTCGCATCTGCAACTGTTATCGTTAAATCCAATAGTACGAAGGAGTCTATCTGACATGTCGCATTCTGTCGCCATGCTCAGCGTCCATACGTCGCCGTTAGATAGTCCGGGACGTACCAGGGATGCGGGGGGCATGAACGTCTATATACGCGAATTAGCGAAAGCGCTTTCTCACCACCATATCAACATCGACATTTTCACCCGCCGGACAGATGAGTCTACGCCACAGATCGTCCAATTGGGCCGCAACATACGTGTCATACATATCAAAGCTGGACCCGTTGCGCCTATTCACAAGCATGATCTCGCCCAGTATCTTCCCATCTTTGCCCGACACGTGGAGGAGTTCGCACGCGATACCTCCTATGATGTTATCCATAGCCACTACTGGCTCTCCGGCGTTGCCGGGTTGCGCCTGGCGCAGCAGTGGGATGTGCCCCACGTTACGATGTTCCATACGCTTGCCCGCTTGAAGCAGCTCGCCCATCCTGGTGAGGCTGAGCCTGCGCTGCGTCTGGAGATGGAGCAGCGGCTCACGCACCAGGTAGATCGTATTATCGCGGCTACTGCGGATGAGCGCTCACAGATAGTGCGTTTCTGCGGAGTTGCGCCCACCCGCGTTGAGGTTATCCCTTGCGGCGTCGATCTCAAGCTCTTTGTTCCGCACGCTCGTCGCCAGGTGCGTAAGCAGCTCGGTCTACCGCTCTACACCCCTGTTTTGCTCTTTGCCGGGCGCCTCGATCCATTCAAGGGCCCCGACCTCTTGTTGCGCGCCGCTGCACTGATGAAAGAGACGGCCCAGATCCTCATTGTGGGCGGCAATCCGGGTGACGATAAGGATCTGCGCCAGCTACGAACACTGGCGGCAGATCTCAATATCGGTCATCGCGTACGTTTTCTAGGGGCGCGGCCCCAGCAGGAACTCCCACTCCTCTATAGCGCAGCCGATGTCACGGTTGTGCCGTCCTATCACGAGAGCTTTGGTCTGGTCGCCGTTGAGTCGCTGGCCTGTGGTACGCCCGTCGTCGCGACGCGCGCCGGAGGACTTACCAGCGTCGTGCGCCAGGATGAAAGCGGCTTCCTTGTCCCGCGCTGCCCAGGTTTTTTCGCGGAGCGCCTCGATACGCTCCTGGGCGATCCTGACCTGTACGCAAAGATGAGTGCCGCTGCTCGTCCCTCAGTGCTCCAGTTTAGCTGGGCGAGCATCGCGGACCAGGTCCATACCGTCTATGACGAGCTTATTGCCGAGACGAGCTGCCTGGTTGCGCAATAAACACAAATACATTTTAACTTGTAGGGAAGGGCCGCAAGACGCAAGGCCCTTCTCTCGCCCACAGAGGGCGCGTCTCGGGCCATACCCTCTGCTCACTTTTGGTCGCGAGAAGAGGGGCACTGGAAACAGATTCCGGGGTTTAGATCTATTTATTTTGCGATTTTTTCCAGCGGAAGGAAGAGCGAGACGGCAGTAGCAAACGCTATAATTTTTGATATCATGTTAAGAGCAACTGGTATGGGAGCTGCCGGATACGCAAAGCCAAACAACGCCCAAACCGCGAATATCAAAAATATTCCCGCCAAAAGGAACAATGTATATCTCGACAGCTTCATTAAAGGTGATAACATGAGCATCGCAAAACTTGAAGTCTCTACGAGAAAGAGAGGTAAAAAGAAGAGCAATGTAAACAGTATTTCAGGAGCGGGAGGATACGTTCGCCACATAACGATTAGATCGAATGGGAGTTCGAATATCATCGGCGCAGCTATTGTACCAACAATGGCACTACCAAAAGCGACCCAGAACCCGCTACGTCTTGCCAGGTACGCTATAACGATAAAGGCAACCAATCCTGAGGTCTCTGTAACCGGAGTTATTGGGTTCACCGGTCCAGTGAAATGACCCACCTGCTGATACAGCGCACGCACATAGATGCTAACTGCAACCAGGAAAGTTGTCACAGACAACAACCATATCGCTACGATAGAAACGCCAATAAACTTTCCAGGTCTTTTGACTTCTATTGGATGATGTAATCGAATTGCTAAGTAAATCCAAACACCCGTGACGATAAACAGTACTACCGCCAATAGTATGGAGTTGCTCCCTACATAGGGACTCCAGGTTCCATATTGAGTCATGGTTACCTCCATACTATGCTTGAGAGAAGAAGCTTTTCTGTAGGAACCTTGATGGGGAGAGTCGCATCCCAACCTGAAGTGTACCATTTTCAGCTTGGGATGCGACTCTCCCCATCCTCAGAGAATCATTCCCCTGCTCGGCTCTTCATTACCTGTCATTTAGGACATTGCTATATGCTATATTAGTTATAGCATATAGCAATGTTATTATCAAGGGCTGAACCGCGAAAGGGTCTTACACACTTTTCACCTCATTTACCACCTGGTGGCGAATTCCTCTTCCATCCTCGCTTTCGTGGAGAAAACATGCTCAAACTCTCCAGTCCCCCAGAGCGCGATCATAGCTGGCAGAGGTGTCCTGCGGGAACTGGAAGGGCGCGAGGCCCAATCCCTCTCACTTCATGAGTTCAGGGGCTGGCGAGAGGACAAGCGCAAGGCCCCCTGCTGGCCCCGCCGCCACCCCTTGTCCCTCCTGCCGACATCGTTAAGTGAATGGTATTGGGCGCAAGGCCCTTCCCTACTGACGCGCCGATATGCTCAAACATTTTTCACATGGAGCGCTCCCCTCGCAGGATCATACTGAGAGCTGGCTCTGTAAGATGTTGCTGAAGTTTGGCGAACCCCACCCGGTCGCGTAGTCCCAGCTGCGTGTGGCCGGGTAGAACAGGTTGTTTCCTCTTGTTATGTCGGTATAGGGATGGTAGCTTTGCAGGTGGTTGGCCAGTGTATAGAACCCAGGCACGCCTCCAAAGTACGCCTTGCCCTTTGCTTGCAGACCCTCGTCTAGCAGGAGTGTCCCGGCTGCCCAAATTGGCGCTGCTGCACTTGTGCCGCCTGCCTGTAGCCAGGAACCCTGATAGTAGATTGCGATGTTTGGATAGGCCGCCGCTGACACGTCTGGTACCTGGCGTAGTCCGTTCGGAGCCGAGACGGGCGTAAGCTTACTGGTCAGAACCAATGAGCTGGAACCGTTATAGGCTGTCGTCGTGCCGGATCCGACCTGCCAGGAGGGACGATGGAAGTTGGTGTTCTGACTTACACCGCCGCCCGTACCCCATTCGTTCTGGCAGACGGGTGCTCCATCGTCCTGGCCCCACGCCGTCTCGCTCACGCTGTTGCCGTTGACCTGGAGATGCGTTCCACCCACAGCGATAGCGTACGGCGCGCTGGCAGGAAACGACACCATGGCGAGATTGTGTACGCGCTGGGAATAGGCCCCACAATCACCGCTACTGATGAAGACCGAGATCCCCTCGGAGGCGAGTGTACGCAGGCTGCGATTAACCGCGTTTTGCTCGCTCTGGCTAAACTGGTCCTCACCCGTACCATAACTTATGCTCAGAACCTGCACGCGATGATCGGTCGCAACGCGATTGAGCAGATCGACCAGTTCCCGTGCGAACGGAGTCCCGCCCGCCTGATAGACAAGAATCTGAGCCTTTGGCGCTAATCCCGCGATCAGCTCAAGGTCCATCGCCGCCTCGCCCTCGCCCGATCCTGCCTTCACCGGACCATCAACCTGGATGTTCTGGATATTAGGAGTGGCGATGCCGGCGCAGGCTGCATAGTTGGCGATATCGTTCGGATCATAGGGCTCATCGAACTCGGCGACGCCAATCGTCATACCCTGGCCCTGGAGATTCTGCTGGTACAGATGGTTCACCTGATAGGCAGAAGCTAGTTTGTCGCGCGTCAGTGATTGCATGGCTCCGTACTTGCTGCAATTGCCGCCCGCTGCGTTCTGCGTATTCTGCATGAGGGTAGTGGGAAGCTTGATATTGGGCCGCGCAAAGTTATCCAATCCGACAATCGAATGGATCAAGGGCGCGATCGTATTTGGTAATACGGGCGTGCCATTCTGCATGAAGATTTCGCGGTTGAGGATAGTATAACTCTGCAACCGAATATGCAAGGAGCGTTCAATCGTTGATACGCTGCCGCGTGCCATGATTGCAGAACGCAGGGAATCAACTGAAACGATCGTATAGTTATTTTGACTGAGCCAGTTTTGTACCTGCTGCAACTGCTTATCGCTGACCGCGTAGCGCTGCACAATTTGCTGGGGCGTTAGAAACTGGTGAAACGTTGGAGAACCGGGCTGATAGATCTGGGCCAGGTCTTGCTCCATTGTTGCATCATTATAACTGAGGTTAAAAGTGAGCGTCTTAATCTCGTTGCCGCTCAGGTTCGGTCCAGGTACTGCTTTCGTCGCCCCCGGCGGCTGGTTGGCAATGGGTTGAGGGTTTGCTATTGACGTAGGGACGCCTGCCTGTGTGGGCATCGCAGGTATACTGCTGCTAATGCCGGCGAATTGTGAACAGGCGCTCGTTAGCAAACCTGTCACGAATAGCATACAAAAGACATACAGTAAAGAGCGCTTTGGATGTTGCTGGATTGGCCTCACGACTACCTCCAATACGATGTAGAAGTTTTTGTTATAGTAAGTACCATCGGAACTCTTCAATATAAGTATACGCTTTTCGAGCCAGAAAACAGTGTATGAGTTCATAGTAAGAATGTGCAATAAATCACAATCGTCTAACGGACGTCACACAACCGCAGTATAGACGAGATTGGTGCTGCCAGGGGTGGACTTTCACCTATCTCTATGGTATAATCAACTCCATCAGTAGAGACATTGAGAACACAAATAGCGAAGCCTGTACCAAAGATGGGGTATGTACGTATCTGGTCTTGCAGGCGTAAGACCTGGTTGTAACCGGGTGGGGATAGAAAAGCTTATGCAGTTAGTCTCATTGACATCGGGAGTCAGAAAATTGCTGATGCCAGCGACGGCTAGCACCACCATTCGAAACATGCACTAGGGTAGGTACGCCCTGGTGTTTTTTATTTCCGTTTATTAGTTCCGGGCTCATCGATTCTTCTTCATTCCTTGGGCCATCACTCGACAAATCGCTTCAATCTGCGAGTCGTATTTACAGGAACGAAAGGAGGAACAAGCGTCTCTCATCAGACATCGGCGCGCTCCCGGCTCCTTTTTTGCCAGCGCGCTACTATGTAAGTGTAAGTTACGCCACTGACGCGTATAGTATAGACGACAGGTGGTTACGGAGTGGTTGCTAGATTTTAAGGAGAGTAAGATCATGAACTCAAGTATGATCAACAAGATTGCCAAAGCGAAGCGCTATGCGGAAGAGCCCGAGCGCATTCAGTTTACTCGTTTCGAAGCAACGTTCCAGGGCGAAAATGATGTGCACACAACTACGTTTGACAATGGCGAGTGGCAATGCACCTGCCGCTTTTTCCATGACTGGGGCGATTGCTGCCATACTATGGCCATGCAGCGTGTATTGGGTGTGACCATCCCTGCTGCCTACCGCCATGGTATTCCTGCGGGCCTGGGCACCAGCCCACTCGTACACTAAACCGGGCTGCTACTTTTCAGCATGCGGGGGCACAGTCCCTCTCATGCACACTTCACCTACAAGTAGCTAGAGGCACCGATGTGAAAATAGGCTCGGTGCCTCTTATTATTTCCTCCCTCTTGCCTTTCACACAAAAACAACGCCGCGTTCGCCATCATTGACGTGTTACTCGATCAGGCGTTGAACGCAAGGCGTTGTTTCTACGTGTGCTGTTTAGATGCCTCTTGCCAGAATAAGGTAGAGGACGATGATTGCCACAAACATGAAGCCCGCCAGTATCGCGATGATGGTCAGATCGCGTTTGACATAGGTGTAGTGCTCTGCCGTGATGAGGGCAGCTGCGCTTCTCGATTGTGAGCGCTGCCCCTGGCGACGAGCTGCCAGCCGTGCCGCCGCGCTCCCCTTTGGGGCCACAGGAACGGGGCTTTCTTGTCCTACCTGTTCTTCCTTGACCTCCGGTGTTGCGACCTTCGTCTTTGTTGCCGCCCGCGTCCTGGATCTGGCTGTTGGTGGCGCAGCCTCAATGCTCTCAGGCGTCGCCTCGGTCTGTTCTTCCGTTACAGACTCTTGCTCTTCAGAAGCGGTCTGGCGGACAACTTCGATGCTTTTCTGTGCTCGTGGCCTGTTCCGCTGCGTTCCGCTCCGCGAGGCCGTCGTCTTCTTTGGCATAGTTATTCACTCCTCGCCCGAGAGCCTGTAAAGAGAGTTCCGTCTCATCGAGCGTCTATTCTCGTATTGATGGTGCCTGTCTCGCTCTATGTCCGCTAGCAGGCAGGTATTTCACATTTCGCCGGCAAAGAAATAGGGGCCGCGATGACTATACATTGTGTTGCAGCCATTATACACGAAAAAAGGGGATTTGGCTATTGCCGGTATTTTAACCTGTTGAGTAGTCCCTAAATCGGCTCTACTGGCTGGTGTAGGCGTTTCGATTTTTGGGCTGGTGCGTTGACTTTACAGCCATTTTCTCTGAAAAAGGTGGGGTTAAAAGCCATTATTTTGTTTTTGGGTCGGCGTTGTCTGGTGTGCTGTAGTTGCTGGTGTGTGTTTAAGTGCCTATTGGTCGCTGTTTGTGGTCTTGTCTCTGCTATGTGGATAACTATGTATACAAAGGTTCTAATTTGTGGATAACTTCATAGGTTTCAAATACGGGATGCGGAAGGGGTCGTTTGCTGTTGTCCTTCTTCGTCCTTTCCCGCGCTCTAGAGGCCGTTTTGTTGTTTGCCGGTGTTGATCGGTTCTTGTATATGTTTGTGGGGGTTGCTGTAGTCGTTGCTGTAGTAATTTTCTCGTGGAAAGTCGAGTTGGCTGATAGCCAACCTACACAAAAGCTAAATTGATGTGGGTGAAGGGATAGTTCTGTTATTGTTGTGCGTTTGCCGTCCACGTTGAAAGTCTCACAATCCTTACTTCTCTGTTTCCTCCGTGATCGATGATAAAAACTCGGACTCCAGTCCGCTGACTCGCTATCGACAATGCACTGTAAATAGCATCTGCTATTTCTGATCGTGTAAGCAATAATGTAGCGAAGGAGGAAATTTCAGCAGCGTTGTTTATGAGGCTGCCTGCTGCATTGGCAATGTCCCCGCGCACATGAGCATCGATCTGCTCATTGGAGAGTAACTGGACGAGCTGAGGGGCGACGGAACGCTCTCCGAGTTGGCCGAGAGCCGTGGCAATGGCCCTGCGCACATAAGCATCGATCTGCTTATTGGAGAGTAACTGGACGAGCTGAGGGATGACGGAACGCTCTCCGAGTTGGCCGAGAGCCGTGGCAATGTCCCCGCGCACATCAGCATGGATCTGCTCATTGGAGAGTAACTGGACGAGCTGAGGGGCGACGGAACGCTCTCCGAGTTGGCCGAGAGCCGTGGCAATGGCCCTGCGCACATCAGCATCGATCTGCTCATTGGAGAGTAACTGGACAAGAAGGCTATTGATCTGTGAATTACCTATGGTAGCCAGGACTTCAGCAGTGGAAACTTTTGTGAGGTTGTAAGGAGTGCTCAGAAGCAATTCAGAAAGTCGTTCAATTACGCTATCCCACAAAGATATCTGACTCAACGTTGGTCGTGTTGTGAGACAGCGACCAGCAGTCAGTAAATTGGTATGAAAGATGTCATCAGGTGGCAAACTCCTGTCGGTAGGTTCGAGGAGTGCCTGGAGAAATGGGCTAACATCAGAGGTGTACCCCGCGTAGAGAAGCACGACTTCTTCCCACCAGGGATCACTACAATGTATGAGGAGGGTCTCCTGTTGGTGGTGATGGGTTATATACTGAGCTACAAAATATTCCTGAAGCGTCAGATGTAAGAAACCTTGCCAGCCTCGCGCCTGCTCTTTGAGCAACCCTTGCTCATTGGCAATCTCGTCAAGAATCTGTCCATTTTGTTCTGGAAGTAGTCGTACTGTTGGAAGAAAATGTGCGATAACCTCAAGTAATTCGTTTTCTGGAAAATAACGGCGACCTTGACGGTGAAAATGCCAGGCAATTTCTGTAAGTAACTGTCTTTTCTGTTCGGGCTTAAACTCGCGGCGGCGGCGAATGTTGCGTTTCGCGTCCCACTTTGTGAGTAGAGTATCAACACATTCCTTATAAAGTTCAGCGCGTCGATCGGGGAGATCGAGTTGATCTTCATAGACGAGAACGATCAAGGAGAGCAAGAGAGGATTGGCTGCTAGTGCTTGAATGCGTGGATTGCTTTCCAGCTTGTTTTTTAGGTCAGCACCATTGGCACGTTTCTGTGGATCTGTATAGTAGTCAAACCATTTCTCCACGAATGCTCGCATATCTTCTAAACGGAAATCGAGGACTTCTAGTTCTGTAAATCCGACGAGTGGTGACCGCTGATGATAACCAGCTTTGCGGGCTGTGACTGCAATGGGAAGAAGTGGATAACGCGTTGCTGCCTGAATAATAATATCAGTGATCTGTTGATAGGAGGCTTCTGCCGCTTCCGCCGTATCACCTACGACTGTCTCATCGAGGGCGTCAAGGAGCAGCAATGCGCTGCCTTCCTTCAAACGCTCTTCCATAGCAGCACGCGCATCTCTCATTGGGAAACCGTACTGCTCATCCCAATGATGCGCAGCAAAGTCAAACAGGTCATGATAGCCTGAAGCCACAAATGCATTTAGTTCGATGCGGATAGGCAGGTCAGGGAGTTTATCCAGCGTGCCATCAGCAGACCTGAGTGTGAGATATTTGAGTAGTGTCGTTTTCCCTGCTCCTGGATCGCCTACAAACACACAACGTTTATATGTACGAATTGCTTCGTCGGGATTGACGGCGCTACTGACGCGACTTTCAAGATGTTTAAAACCTGCTTGCAGTAAGGCATTCGGATCTCGTTGCGCTTCAGCAGCGAGCATCTTTCTGTCAAGTTCATATTCTGACCTTGTATCCTGATGAACACGTACCTGTATATAGATATTATTGACCTCTAATGGTCGGCTCATATTAAGGATTTGTATCTGAGAAATACGTGGATCGGCGTGCAGGGACTTTTTATAGGTTTCCAGGCGTTCCGAATTGGGGGCAAGGAGCATCTTCAAGCGAAGTGTTTCAGCTGATACTGCTTTACCCTGCTCCTCCTGTTCCTTGATCTTGTATTGTCTCTCTAGTTCTTTTTGCACGCGAGCCATTTCCTCTTCATGTTGAAATTGCTCTGTCTGGCGCTTCTCCTCAACTTGGTGAGTACGGCGCATCTGAAAAAGGGCAAATGTCCCGGCTATTAGGGCGCCAACAATAACACCTGCTAAGCCAATGATGGCCGCTATGATAGCAGGATCGAGACCATTCATAGATGGTGTATTTCCGACTGATGGGGCTGTCGGTGTGAGGGGAGGTGCGGAGGTAGTGAGAGGGATTGTAGCTGCATAAGCTCCTGGGAGAAGAAAAGTTAAATAGAGAGATACGCATGCAATAAGAGAGACCAGAATGACGACTGCTATCTTGCGCTGCATAATTGTGCCCTCTTCTGTGTAATAAGATACATTGTGCAATGGAGGGTCCAGCTAACCTTTATTGCAACGGAAATGAAAACACTCATTTCTGGTTCCTCCATAAGCTAACATCAATGTATTGATAAGTTTTCATGATGCCATACCGAATGTTGTGTAACGGTACATAGCAGAAAAGACTGGAAGCTAGGTCTGGCCTGACTTTAACGCCTTCTCGCTTCACACCATTACACAACATTCGGTATGGTATCGTTTTCATTATACTAGATAAAAACATGTGTGACTAGAGAGGATTTTCAAAATCCTTTATATGAAGTAGAGAAACCAATATCCATGTGATGGCGATACTTTTTTGCTTTTGGGGTAGAAGAAGGTAGACTACTGTTAGGCTTAGATGGAAAGAGTGCCAAGAGACGGATACGAAACGGCTCTTCTATCGTTGTCCTTATTTATCCTTTCAGGTTTTGCGCGTCTGTATATTATTTGCTCGTATTGATCAATTTTCTGATATGTTTACTAAGGTTGATGTAGTCGTTGCTGTAGTCGCTCATACCGGTTTGGGTGTCTACTGGCTTGCTATAGTTCTGTTGACCTATCTTGATTTCTAATTAGTGGCAGGTTTATAATCTGCCTAGGCTGTGTTGTCTTTGCAATTTGCGCTAGGTTGTAGTGTCTAAGGATGTGGCTATTATGGAAAATGCAAAACTAGATGATATTACGCATGCTTTGCGTGAGCGTGTTTTGTCGGGTGAGTTTGGAACTGGTGGGAGACTCCCCTCTCAGCGCATGTTTGCTGAAGAGTACGGGACGAGTCGCGAGACCATCAATAAAGTGATTCAGCGCCTTCAGGCTGAAGGGCTGGTTACTTCTCTTGGTCTCCAGGGAGTCTATGTGCATGCGTCTCGTTCTCGTGTGCCTGGTCAGGTGATGCAATTTGCTTCTTATCTCAAACAGCTTGGGCTTGAGGCTATGGAATCGGCGATCGGGACGCCGGAGGTGCTGAATGCCCCTTCTGATGTTGCGCGGTTCCTCAAGGTTTCTGAGGGTACCCCTGTCGTGTATTCTTTGAGAAGACAGGGTACGACAACAACTCATTATCGTCTTATAGAGATATTCTGTCCTGCTGAGCTTTTGGATAGTTCTGTGTTAGAGCATGTGCAATCGGGTCGGGATTTCGATGTGTTGCAGTCTATTAAGTATACTTATGGATCTGCTCAGAGGCGGGTGCATGAGGATGTCATAGGCCGTTTTCCGGTTGATCGTGAACAAGATCTTCTCAAGATTGTTCGTGGGACACCAGTGCTAGAGGTCAATGATGTCTACTATGCTGAGGATGGTGCGGCGATAATCATGTATAGTCGTAGTGTTCTGGTTGCTAGTTACTTTGTTTTATCCTACGATTATACTGCTTCTCTAGCTCCTCAAGGATGATGGTCCAGGGAACCTCGTTTCTCGGAGGATACATATCGGGTTGGTAGATAACGTGTACGCCGTATTCTTTGAGCATTGTTAAGCTCTTTGTAAAAGCTGGATGGCGGGCGAGATGATTCTGGTTGACACACGGGACAGCGACGATGGTACGCCCTCGGCCAAGTCCTTCGCATAAAAGACTCACTGCAAGGTTGTCTGCAATGCCAAGTGCGAACTTATTGATGGTGTTGAAGGTGGCAGGTACAACTACCATTGCGTCAAAAGGTGGCCAGCTCTCAGCATTTTCTGCTGTCTTGTACTCGCTTCGTACCGTGTGGCCTGTTTGCTCTGTTACCAGAGAGGTGTTGATAAATTGTTTCGCCAGGGGTGTTGTAACGACGTAGACATTCCATGAGGCCTTTTGTGCTAATGAAGCGAGCTCGTGGATATGTTCTGCGGGTCCAGCAGCACAAGCAATTACGTAAAGCACCCTTTGAAAATCTGCTCTATCTTTGGTCATTTTATTCTTCACTTACTATTTTTGTGTCAATGCCTCTTTTAGCTGAAGTAAGCTTGGGTGTTTGCCTAGCGGCGTGACGCTCAGACGATCGTACATGCGTTGGACGCGAGTGATATGCCGCTTCGATTCGTATCCTCTTGCAAGCTCCAATCCCTTGAGAGCGAACTTCACACCTTCTTCAACTTCGTGTCCGTAAGCATATGCTTGAGCTTTAAGGATAGTAAGCACTCCGAGGTCGCGCATGGGTCGAAATGGCTTGAGTTGCTCTGATTCTCGATAAATCTCAACAGCTTTTTGTGGTTCCCATAAGAGTGTATGTCCTTGCGCGCGCTCCTGGAGAACATCGATAAGGTTAAATTGGTTGCTGGTGGCGTCTAAGCCTGGTAGGAGGTGAGCGGCAACTTCTTGTGCTTTGTCGATGGCATCTAGGAAAGAAGGTTTATGCCCGTATTCGGCATGTGTGCGAGCGAGTATTTGCCATAATAGACCATTGGTAGAGGGATTGCCTGCGTGAGCAAATGGTAGTGCGGCTTGTAGGCAGCGGATTGCCAATTCATAGCGACCTCTGCGACGGAGAATGTCACCCTGGTGGATCATAGAGAGTGCAATAATGTCAGGGTCGTTGAGTTCTTCCCCTAATTCGTGCATCTCTTGGAAGTGTCCACCAGCTGTTGCGTATTGCAGCCGATCAAATGCAATTTTGCCCATCATCTCATGCGAGTAGGCTAGCAATTGCTGTGCCGGTTTGAGGAGTGTTCCTCGTCTGTTCGCAATTGCGTCTTCCAGTTTCGTTATAATTCTTGTGAGGTTGTCTATGATGGAGGTGTCACTGTTTGCATACCAGACAAGCCAAGAGAGCTTTACGGTTGTTTGTGCTGGTTCGAGGATGGCTTGAAGAAGTACGTCGTCTGCGTCTTCTAGTCGTTGTGCAGTGAGCTTTTGCTGTGGAATACCTTTTCCTATGCTTTCTAGCCGCTCATAGGGAATTTCTAGGATTTCTGCTAGACGGTTGACCTGATTTACTCGGTCTAATTTCCTTTTGCCTTGTTCGATCTGTGAGATGTACTCGCGGGTGAAGCCCCATTTGTTGGCAAGTTGTTCTTGTGTCCATTGGCGTTGTTCACGATATGCTCGAACTAATTTGCCGAATTCATTCTTACCAACCTCTATAGAATCTTTCTTTTGATTTGCCATGTCATTCTCTCCTTTGTTCTCTATTTCCCTCTCTCAGTTTAGCATTTTTCTATATTGATTGGCGTAACACAGTGTTACGCTCAATTGTAACATACTGTTCCTTGTTTTAACTTTTTCTTCACGTATTATGTAGAGTGAGCGGTAAGTGTTGATGCTCTTTGTTGGAGGTATGGTTACAAGGGAGGTGAGTATATGCTTGAGTATAAACGGATTGGTCAAGAGGTGTGGTTGTGTGATTCTGTTCAGTGTATTGCTCAGCCTGTTGTTTATGGGTTTCTACCTGGAAATGATGGTCGTTTGTATCCTGTACGCTTTACTGAAAGCGACATAGAGTTACTTGTGGAGTTTGCCTCTTTGGAAAATGGTCCCGTAAGTTTTGAAGGCTACAAGGATGCTGAGTTTTTTTGTTAGGGTGCTCTGATTTTATCAGATGTGGTAGGTCAAGTGCCTTTTTAATTTTTTCTCATCTTTAGCCTAGTACATATGTTGACAAATAGCCTAGGCTATATTATAATTAAGAGGAGGCAAGCGAAAGCGGGGTAGGAGTCAAGGCTGGTGATCTGTAGTGAAGTCCATAGAACAAGTGGGTTCTATGGCAAAGCCGTTAGAGGGCCAGAGTTCCTGGTGGAAAGGAGTACGCTTATGGGATGGACACGCACTCAGTATAGGAAAGTACCGAAACACCCTCGTCATGCACATGTTCCCTTGTGCGTTGCTCATTGCTCGGATTGCGGTCGTGAGTTGGTGGCAACTCATCAAGTTTCTCGTTTCGGCAATCGCTGCCGCCCTTGCTTTTCGATGTATTCCCTTTCTGTGGTTGATATCCGTTTCTCGCCTGTTGTTTGGCTCAATCAGGAGACGGGGGAAGTACGCCCTGCTCAACTGGCAAGCCATGAGGGGCGCTAATGGTCGAGATGGATGCAAACGCCTTTCGGGCGTGGCTCTCCTCTTTTGATCCCTCAGCGGCGGTGGGCTGGTCTTCGGTCGAGTGCTATTGTCCTCTCGCCGTGTGGTTGCATCGGGTGTATAGGCAGGATTTCGGTGTGAACGCTGAGTACGTGTGGCTGGATGGTGAGGCGTCCTGCTCGTTTCCTGCGCCTAGTTGGGTGTCACATTTCGTGACTGATCTTGATGGGTGGTATGGCGTTGACCCAACTGAGGTGTCGGCTCAGGAGGCGCTACGGGTTCTGGATCGGGTTCTGGTAGATGAGGGGATGAACGACGGGGGGGGTCGTAGGGTCTAGAAGGGTGTCGGGGTCGTAGGGTCTCGGGTAGCGATGTGGCAAGGGTCTGCGTTCTCTTTTCGGTGATGTCGGTTGATGAGGAAAGCGAGGTGGCCTATGGGTACAGAGATCTTGATTGCGGTGGTGGTGGTCGTTGGGTTGTGGCTGGCGTATCAGCTGCGTCGGTGGTTGATATGGCTTGTCATGAGCGCGATCCTGGGGGTGGGTGTTCCTGGTCTGATCATTGGGGTGCTCGTGGTCGTAGCACATGTGCATGGTGGCAGATAAGGAGGTGGCCTATGTACGAAGGTGAGCGGAAGTTTGTGCTGGTGATGTTGGGCCTGGGTGCGATCTGCGTCACGATCCTCTACGTGTTCCTGTTCGTTTCGCTGTGGCGATACAAGGAATTAGTGGGCCTGAGTCTGTTGGTGGTATTGGTCCTGGTGGTGGTGGTCTACCTGCGTGGTCGGATCAATGAGCAGCAGTTACGTCGGGTTCGCTATCATCATCACCAGGAGATCCCACTTGACGTTGTGGGGGAGCCGTACTACTGGCCCCAGGACGCGCAAGAGAACCCGAACCATTCGACGCTTCCGGCGACGCGTCCTCATGCTGCGCCGTATTATGAGGGTGGCTACGAGCGAGAGTGGTAAGTGGGCGAGAAGGGTGGTGCTGATGGAGCAGGGTGGCAAGCTGGTGCATCATCGGTGTGGGTATGGGTTGTGGGTGGTGGTGTTGGAACGCTTTAATGGCGTGACAGTCGTGAGTTACAGGGATCAGGGGCCGCAGGGGTTGATCGTGTCGGTGTGTCCAGGCTGCGGGGGCGTGCTGAAATTGTGGTGGGAGATGCCTGGACAGGTGGTCGCAACTGATCCTCAGCCAGCGAGTCCCAGGTGGTGAAGGGGTGCTTGATCGGTTTGGAGTGTGTTTTGTTGAGGAAAGCGAGGTGGCCTATGTTTATGAATGCGATTGTGATTAGTGGCGCGGTTCCAGAAAGTAAGTTTTATGACCAGTTGACCGGCGAAGAAAAGCTCGGGTATGTGGTCGAATTGACGGTACTGGATGCCGATACCACCGAGAAATATGTGTGCCAGTTTTCGACAGGCTTCCAGGGCCTTGAGGAGTTGAAGGAGAT
This sequence comes from Ktedonobacteraceae bacterium, assembly GCA_034438015.1. Lineage (GTDB taxonomy): Bacteria > Chloroflexota > Ktedonobacteria > Ktedonobacterales > Ktedonobacteraceae > JACDAE01. The sequence continues at coordinate 16,922 of DAOTTD010000175.1, forward strand.
GCGCCGTCATGGGGCCTCTTCTGATGAGTTGCGGCAGCGTGCGGGGCAAATTGAGGCCAATGAGCTTCCTCAGCAACTCTCATCCCTGCAATTGGAGGTGTTGAAGTTCAAGGGCAAGCAGGCCGCATTTCTGAAGCTGGTCTGTCGGTTTGCCCAGGTAGCGGCGCAAGCGGTGGCCTAGTGTGTGAAGGGAGGTGAGGTATGCGGGTGTTTCAAGCAGCAGCGCAGGGCCGGGGAAATTGGGTGAGGGAGTCGGAGCATATTGTGCTCCGACTCGTCTCCATGGCGTTCTCGGTGGCGGCGGCCTACCAGATCCGCTGGTTCTTTGAGCCACTGGATACGGGTGATCCCATTCACTATATTCTCTGGTGGATCGTCTCTGCCGGGTTCGGGTTGTTGGGGTTTTACCTGAGTCGGGGTATTGCCCATCGACTGATGCAAAACGAGTCCATCTGGGCATATGCGCCGATTTTTGTCTTGATGGAGTTCTTCGAAATTTTGTGTAACTATGCCAAGGCGGTGGCAGCCGTTTGGGCGGGGAGCGTTGCCTGGGTGATGCATGCACCACCTGGACAGCAGGGCTTGATGACGGTCTTGACGTATGTGGGCTGGTCGATTTTGCCTCTGGTGTCTCCGATGATGGCGGTGGCGGATATGGATGTGACGCGGCGGCGCAACGGGGAGATAGCGGCACAGCAACAACGGCAAGCCGTAGGACCAGGGCAGCAGCGTCCATGGCAGGGACAGCCACAGGCACGGCAAGCCGTAGGACCAGCGCAAGGACAGCCGCCAGTTGCCAATGGTCGGGGACCGCTTCCTCGACCAGGGCAGGGACAGCCACAGGCTCAGGCGGTGGGGGTGAATGGCGCAAACCCTCCACAGGGGATCAGCCATTAAGGGTTGATCCTGAAACGGGGGTGCTGTATGTGGCTGGTGGTCGTCGGTTGGGCAAGCAGGAGGTGGCGGTGGTTCGTGAGGCCATGGCGCAAGGGCAAGCGGTGATGTTTGCCAATCGGCATCAGTGGCGGCATTTTCAGCGCCACCCTGAGTAGTTCTTTCATGATCGGTGTGTTGTGAGGCGTGTGTGGGGCTGGCGGTCTGGTTCTGCATACGCCTGTTTTGGTGAGAGGGAGGTTTGGCCTATGAGTGATGAGATGAACTATGGAATGATTAAGCAGTATGCGAAAGACAATGGGCAGAAGGTCAATGACCTGATTGTGTTGGCCCCTCAGAATGACCCGTTCTACGCCGGGACGCCTGGGGATTGGGAGATGGCCCGATGGTTTGAAGGGCTGTGGAATGCGTTTTATCAGGGGCAGAATATGCACATCCGTCGTGTGCACTATCAGATTATCAGCCAGAACCCGCCCGTCCTGTTGCCCAATGGCTTGCCATATGAAAACACTGAACGGTGTTGGGATTTTCTCAACCAGGCGTCGAAGATGGCGCGCTACCTCAATCTGGTTGATCCTGGGGCCTTCAATGATCGGCGCAACCCTGATCCAGTGGTGTGTACCTCCTACCAGAACCACGAACCAGAGGTGCGTACCCGCCTGGGGCTGTGGCAGTCGGATTTGCGGCTTCCTGGCTTTCCGAACCTCCCAAGCTACTCGATCAACGATTTTGAGTCGGATCAGGTGTACCATCTGGAACTGTGGTGTGAAAAGTCCACGATGAATGATGTGCTGCTTCCGCTCTGTCGTCACTATGGGATGGTGTTGCAAACGGGCCTGGGGGAGTTGTCCATTACGGCCACGCTGGCGGCGGTGTATCGGTTACAGCAAGCTAATCGACCGGCGCGTCTCCTCTACATCTCGGACTTTGATCCGGCGGGTCAGTCCATGCCGGTGGCGGTGTCGCGCAAGATGGAATACTTTGTGCGCACGCTTGGCCTGGATCTGGACGTACGCCTCTTCCCAGTGGTGCTCACGGCTGAGCAGGTGCGGTACTACCAGCTTCCACGGACGCCGATTAAGGAGACGGAACGGCGTCGAGAGTCCTTTGAGGATCGGCATGGACAGGGGGCAGTGGAGCTTGATGCGTTGGAGGCGCTCTATCCTGGTGAACTGCACACGATCCTGGGCCAGTACATTGAGCACTATTATGATACCTCGCTTGCTGATCGTCTTCAGGAGGCGCATGCGGAGATTGAGCAGCATTTGAGCGGTATCTGGCAACAGGTGACAGGGCGCTATACGCAGGAGGTGGCGGCGCTGCTGGAAGAGTACAAGCAACTTGAAGCTGATTTCGGGGGACGTATGCGCGGCTATGCGGATCGGCTGCGTTCCCTTTGGCAAGCCATGCAACAGGAGCTTGACTTCTCTGCGCCGGATATTGCCCCTTTGCTACCTTCTGCGTATCAAGGCCATGAAGTAGGGGATGGTCTTCTCAATACGGAACGGGACTACTTCGAGCAGGTTGAGGTGTACAAGCTGTTCCAGGGCCGTGACTAGTCAGGGGTGCAGAAATGTGGAAAACCTGTGGAAAAGTGGTGAGAGAGGGGGTGATGTGATCTCTGAGAGGAGTTGACAACTGAATTGGCGGCATGTCCTTCACCGCCACTCTTTCGTTCTTCCCTGTTCATTGGAGAGTGAGCAGAGCAGAGGGAAAGAGAGGTGGTGTATGGGTGAGCAGGACTCTGGGGGGATGGTCTATCGGAGTGCGTTTGAGGAGGCAATGTGGGAGGTGTTGCGTCCCTGGCTGGATGTGGCGGCGGCGGCGCTGGATCGTGAGGAGGGGTGTGCGAGCTTCTGGTATGTGTGGTCGCAGGTGTGTCTGTCTCTGGAGGTGGCGTGTTTCCATCGACTCTTGACGGAGGAGGAGTTAAAAGTAGTGTGGCACGCGTTGGTGGAGGCGCAGTATCCGGGCTATGAGGATGCATTGGGCTATGGGGGGATGGACGTTCCCTATGTGTGCTAGTGGCACCTGTAGGGATCGTGAGAGGGGGTGATAGACATGGAATTGGTGTATCAGTATGTTCAGGCTCTCCAAGCGGCGATGTATGCAGGGGCACATGTGCGCATGGAGTTGCGGGGTCGTTCTGTGGGTGTGGTTTCAGTAAAGGTGGGGGATGGGTGGCTAAATGTGGGCTATATCACCCCTGCGTCTCCTGATGAGCAGTTGGTGTTGATGTCTCTGGCGACTCGGTTTCTGGTGGTGTTTGACGACTGGCCGGAAGTGCTTGCGCAAGCGGGTTGGTATCGCTAGTGGCAAGCCGTTGAGTATGGGAGGGAGGTGGTGAGGGCATGCGAAATCGGTGGTTATATCCAGACAATTGGGAACAGTTGGCCTGGGAATGTAAGGAGAAGGCAGGATGGCGGTGTGAGTTCTGCGGGGGGGTTCATGGGGATCAGGTGGTCAATGTAGAAACCGGGGTGGTCTCAACGGTGGTGTTGTCGGCGGCACATTTAGATCATGATCCCTGGAATCCTTCTGCTCGGCTGGCGGCGCTCTGTCGGAGTTGTCATGCTCGCTACGACTGGTCCTGGCACGAGCGGCAACGGTGGTTAGAGCTAGAGCAGTTGCGGCATCGCGTCTGGGTGGAGCAGTATATGGATGGCGAGAGTGAGCAGAGAGGGGGTGGTGCGTATGGCTAGTTTGCATTTCAAAAGCTTCCATGTCCAGGTGTTTCTCCCTGGATCGTTGTCTGGGCCTGAGCCGGATATCAATGCATCTCTTCAGGCATTGACAGAGATCACGGCGGTGCTTCGGGTGATGGAGAGGTGTTGTGTGTCTGAGGCGGAGGTGGTGTCTGTGGCGTTATTGGATGGCGAGAGGTGGTGGTTGCATGATGTGCGAGTTGTGAATGGTGAGGTGATCTATAGGCAAGCTGTTCCTGGGTGATGAAATGGCTTGCCAGGAAAGGAGGCTGCGTATGGGTATGCTTGTTGTTTTGCTCGTTTCTGTTTTCTTTCTTGCCGTTTTTGGCTTTTGTGTTCGTTTCTTGCATCTTTCTTGGGCGTTTTCGCTGTTTACGGGGAGGAGAGTGGGGGTGTTTGTCGGTTTGGTTGTGTGCCTTGTGGTTCTTTTTTCTTATGTTGCGGTAATGAGTTTATTGCTTCATCATTGAGAAGCGAGGGGGGAGGTGTGTCCTGAGTGAGGTGTCGTGTGTAGCGTATTGCTGTCGGTGTGATCGTGCTCGTCGCTGCTGGTGGACGGTGGTCCGGATTCCTGGTGGTGGTGGTCGGCAGCTGGCTGGCTGGATGTGTGCGGCATGTCGGGCGTTTTTTGGCCTGCGGAGTGTGTAGGAGGTTGCAAGCCAGTATGTTGGCCTCTGCTGGCTTGCTTGCCATGAGAGGTAGGGTGGTGATGGAGAGGGCCGCAAGGCGGCGACGAGCATCCTTGGGAGCTTGAGGCAAGGCTCGACGGGATGCACGATGTTGCCCGAAGCCGTTTGTGGGGAACAAGCGATGCCGCCAGGCCCGACCCTTGACAGGGGTGTGTAGACTCGCCAGAGCGAGAGTGACCTGGGCGGGGCGGCGGCGATGCAGTACCAGGTCACTCTCGGCCCGTAGGGCTCACACACCCCTGTCAAGGGCGGCATCGCCCCCACAAACGGCGTGCAGGATGGTCGGGCTGGCGCTAGCCTTCAGATTTCGCGTAGCGTTCCTTGTGGTGGTTGGGTGGGGTGTGGGTCGTCCTGGGGCGGCGGTTGTACGCGGCGGTGGGGGAGGGGCCCCACCGAACGGCGTACAACCGCCTGGGGGCCTTCCCTTGACCCTGAAAGGAATATATCACACACGTTCTCTGAGGTTGGTTGAATGGAGGTAATGCGTATGGTCGGAACAGTTCTTCGGCTCTTTCTGCGGTTTCTTCGTGATTGTTGGTACTGTCTCTGCTGTGAGATGAGTGATCGGTTAGCTGGTCGTCATTCGGAGTGGCGACTGGTGGATGTGGTGGTGTTCTGTTGGAGGGATTTTACGCTGGCGGTGGTACTCTCCTGGCGTGCATCTCAGTATGATCGACGGATGAGAAAATTTCGTCGATCAAAGGGTTTGAGGTAGGTGTGGGAAGGCGGTGATATGGGTGTCTATGATGTGGCGCTCTGGCGGCGTTTCCAGGCAGGTGAGATCCCGTATTCATCGGAAGCGGTAGAAGCTGACTTGCCATTCGAGGCGGTTCTTTCGCTCATGGAAGAGTATCATCTCAAGCAGGTAGCGTATGCTGCGGCTCGTTCGCATGCTGATGGAGTGATTAATCGCTGGATCGTAGGATGTGGGTTCTGGATGGTGATTTCTTAGTGATGGTGAGGAGGTGGCCTATGGGTGAGATTGTTGGAATAGAGACGCGTCGAGGGTGGCATGAGCCAACAATGGAAGAGAAGATGGATCTAGCAGAACAGTACGGGATCGACACGCTGCACTACTGTAAGGACCCGTGGGCGCTGCGTCATTATTGGGTCAACAAGCAGACAGGGGATTATCAGCGAGCGCGATGCAACCGGTGGGAGTGTCGACATTGTGGGCCGCGCAAGGTGCAGCTGTGGCGACAACTGGTACAGCAGGCAGAACCAACCTTGTTCTTAACTCTGAGTAAAGCAGGCAAGACGGTTGAGGAGGCGCGTCGAGCACTCACCACCTTTATACAAGCATTGCGTCGAGGGTCGAAAGGGCTTGGTCTGAACCGGAAGGGGCGACGTGAGGCGTATCCCGTGGAGTACTTCGCGGTCTTAGAGCGCCATGAAGACTTTGAGCAGAACGGCTTTCACTGGCATGTGTTGCTCAAGGGAGTAGATCAGATTCCCTATAAGGAGGTGATTCAACCGCTCTGGATGTCGGCAACGCATTATAGGCCACGATCGGACGAGGACGAGGGTCAAGGGGCGATGATTGCATATATCAGGCGCGTGAAAGATAACCGCACGGTTGGTTATGTCACGAAGTACCTGATGAAAACACTCTCCATTGGCGAACGGGGCTTGAAAGAGGTGCAGCGTGAGCGGGTGACGCTGGTTCGGGATGACGAGGGGTACATCCAGGTAGAAAAGGAGTTGGTGACGGAGCAGGTGACGAGCAAGGCACATCGCATTTGTTATTCTCGTCAGTTCTTTCCTGAGAGTGTGGCGGTATTGCGCAAGCGGCTCTTTGCAGGAATTGAGCACGAAGTCACGGAACAGGGGGAAAATGGCAAGCCAATAGAGGCAGAGGAGCAGGAGGAACCGTCACAGTGGGCGTTAATGGAGCGTCAGACGGAAGAATTTGTGGATGTGAATGCGTATAAGCGGGAGCGGTATGCGGAGTTAGCGCAGGAGTTGCAGGAGGTTCCACGGGAGGATGAGCAAGCATATCAGCGTCGAAAACAGCATATCGTGGTGCAAGTGTCGGCAGAAGTGCGGTCGTTGGTGCGTGAGGAACGTCGACGGTTAGAGAGGAGGGTGTTACAGGAGGCGTTAGAGGATGGTCGTCCGTTGTGTCGGCGGGTGATCAACATGTGGGCCTATCATCGGAGTATGTTGGCGCGTGCAGGCTAAAATGGCTTGCTTGCTGTTAGTGGGAGTAGGAGGTGGCTTATGCTTATA
>DAOTTD010000176.1:0-8893 GCA_034438015.1 Ktedonobacteraceae bacterium
GCTGTAAAATCCCCTGATGCGAGCGTCTATTTGTATGTTGAAATTATTTGTTAGTATCGAAATTCGGCATCACATGTTGCTGTAGCATGTAAGATGATCAGGCAGAAAAGATACACATGATGTGGCACAGGAGAATCCCAGTGATGAAGAGATATGCAACACCAGGAACTCATTCTGAATCCTCAACAGGATCTCTTTTGTCACCCGGGCCCATCGTTGGAAGACACCGGGAGCTGACACTGATCATGAACCATTATAAAGCAATCAAGGAGGGGTATGTTCGTGTAGTGCTGCTGACCGGAGAGCCAGGAATCGGCAAGACCTATCTTCTAGACGAAGTCGCTGTGCAGACTGCTCACGATGGGGCAGTGATCCTGCGTGGTAACGCATCTGATGCTGAAGGTATGCCACCGTTTCTGCCGTTTTTGGAGGCTTTGGGTCGGTATATCCGGGAGGCACCTCAAGATCAACTTCGCACGCAAATTGCCGCGATTCCTCAGATGCTGGTTAGTCTTTTGCCGGAGTTAGCCATCTATCTCCATGATCTTCGTGCCACTTCGCCACTTCCCCCTGAGCAGACGCGGTTTCGACTCTATGAAGCCTTCGGTGCCTTCCTGGAGGCCGTGAGTGCATCGCGTGCTCTTGTCCTGGCCCTTGATGATCTCCACTGGGCGGATAGCGCGAGCCTCGATCTGCTGTGTTATCTGACACACCATCAATCGGATACTCCTCTACTCATACTGGGTGCGTATCGAGAGAACGAGGTCGACCGAAACCCTGCACTAGCCCGTACCCTCATCGAACTCTCCCGTCGACGTGTACTCACAACCGTTGGCATCACTCCACTCTCGGCTGCAGAGATAGGTGCACTTGCTATCAGTAGATATGGCGGTTCTCTCAGTGCAGACGTGAATGCGCTGCTGTACGCACAAAGCGAAGGGAATCCTTTCTTCGCGGAGGAACTCTTCGATGGCTGGATTGAAAGCGGCGCTCTCAATCAGGAACAGCAGCAGTGGATCGCCGTTGCCCCGCTGGCACATGCGCTCCCACCGACCATCGTTGGCGCACTCCACCAACGGTTTGCACGGCTTGCTCCTATCATTATTGATCATTTACGGGTTGCAGCGATCATAGGACGCTCTTTTGATTCTTCGCTGCTCGCGCTGGTGGAAGAGCAGGAGGTCGAGGCTGTTGAGGAATGTCTCCTCGATGCTGTACAGGCACGGCTCATTCGAGCCGACCAGCAAGGACGCTTTCTCTTCAGCCACGACAAAATCCGTGAGTGTCTTTACGTGGAGGTGAGTACCTCTCGACGTCGGCGTCTTCATGAACGCATTGGGCATTTTCTTGAAGCCCACTATGGGCCAGATCATGCTATGAGCATGTACCAACTCGCCGATCTGGCCTTCCACTTCGCGCATAGCGGCGACCGGGTACGAGGGGCGCAGTACTCTCTTCGGGCAGCCAAACAGGCATTGCAAACCGCTGCTGCCGAAGAAGCAATGTCCTATTATCGCACTGCCCTCGAACTGCTCGGACCTGATGACAAGCAACGCGGTGACGTACTGCTTGATTTAGGGGAGGCCGCCTTGTGGGCGGGCAAAGAGCAAGAAGCCGAGACGATCTACGAGAACGCACAACGCTGGCTCTTACAGACGAATGAGCAGGATGATGGTGTGCGTGCGGCGAGGGCCGCCCAGGGTTTAGGACTGGCGCCGTGGCGCCAGGAGAAACGAGAGGAGGCCCATGCGGCTCTCGAACACGCTCTGACACTCCTGAGGAAAGGTCAATGTGCGGAAAGGCTAAAGATTCTTGTCGATCTCTCTCAGTTACTCATGATCTATATGGGGCAACACGACGAGGGCATGGCCTATGCCCGACAGGCACTAGAGATGGCGCACAACCTGGGAGAGACGGAACTAGAGATGGCGGCTCGCCGTATCATCGTAGGACACCCCTCGCTTCGGGGGGGTGATCTCTCAACAGCGGTGCAGTCGCTGGAACAGCTGTTAGTACGCATAGAAGCGCGAGACGATCTCGCGGAGGCGGGAGAATGTTGCTTCAATCTGGCAGTAGCCTACTACTGGATGGCTGAGATCAGACGATCTTACGAGGTGAGCCTTCACCGCATCGCGCTGGTCGAGCGCTTTCAGCAGCCGTATCAATTACGAAATGTCTATACATGGCCGATACTCCTCCTCGCCTCACAGGGCAAGTGGGTAGAGGCGCAGCGGAAGATAGAACAAGCACGATCCGTTGTTGAGCACCTGGCGAGCCCCTTACCCTATGCTCTCTTGCGCCAATTCCAGGGATTTCTTGCTTACCAGCAGGAGCAATACGCTGTTGCCGAACGTGAGTTCGAGGCGGCACTGGTACTGACCGGTGAGAACCTGCAGGATGGGCTGGGTGAGATGATGTACTACCTGGGTCCCCTCGGACTTGTCCAGGCCACATTGGGGAAGCGCAAGGAGGCATCTGCATCGATAGTGAGCCTGGAGCATATGCTTGAGTCGTTGCCGGATGGGATACTCCCGACAGCACCAATGAAGATGTGTCTGGCTCTCATATCCATCGCTCTGGATGACCACGAGCGCACAAGAAGCCTCTATACGCACCTGCTGGCCTTTCGCGGTCAGCATTACTGGTTCCTCGTCGATCGTATCCTGGGGTTGATAGCCAATGTGCGTGGCGAGTGGGGAACCGCAGTGATTCATCTGGCAGCGGCTGAGGAGACCGCCCGGCGAGAGGGACTCTACCCTGAACTGGCGCGCACACTTCTGGGTCAAGCCGACGTCACGCTGAGTCAAGGAACTCGGGAAAGCGTACAACGCGCGATGCGTCTACTGAACAAAGCGCTTGTCCTATTTGAGGACCTGGGGATAACAGACTCGGCCCGCTGCGTCCGCCGTCGGCTGCAATCTAATTCTCAGCATCCACATAGCCCAATGCTTCCGTCTCCCCTTCCAGCCAACCTGACCCGGCGCGAGGCTGCAGTACTCAAACTGGTCACCTACGGCAAGAGCAATAGCCAGATCGCGCAGGAGTTAGCAATCAGCGAGAAAACGGTGATTAATCACCTCACGCATATCTTCACGAAGACGAAGAGCGAGAACCGGACCTCCGCAACCGCTTTTGCGATACGCCACGGCCTGGCCTGATCTGCTCCTACCTGCATGTTCCCGTCTCCTCTGATCAACATCGTCCTGCGAGGTGTTTTCCGCTACTAAGCTCTCCCTGTGTGACATCCATGTCGCCTGGTCAACGGCCTTCTCTCTGGGATGATTCTCCCAGAGCAGGCAAAATCTCTCGTATGTGACGAACCCAAAATTAGGAAGAAGCCCCGATGTAATCAAGCGCCGGAGAGGGTATATTTGGGCCAGTACGCTGAGGGCTACCTATGGATATAGACCACTGACTTGCGGGAAGCTTATGAGGACTCGATGAAGAAGAGGAGCGCTGGGATGTTCGTGACTGTTTCCATCTATTGCGCGAAGGCCGGCGAAGAGGATGCCATCGTTGCCCTCTATGAGGATTGGCAACGCAATATACAACCCAGGATCAGAGGCTACCTTTCGGGGGAACTACTTAGGAAAGTCGAGGCTCCCCGCGAGTTCATTGCCATTATGCGTTTTGAGAACCAGGAGTCGGCACACACCCTTGCAAACGACCCTGGACAACACACATGGTATCAACGCATTGTGAGTCTTACCGAGAATATACCTGTACTCACTGAGTGCATAAGCGAGTGGCCGTGACATTGGGACATTGTATAAATGCCTTTCTATGGTCAGAGAGGGGAGCCACAGCAGCCTTACATACTCTCTTCAAAGAATCATAAGGAGAACCTTATGTTTGGTTCCAATATACTTGAGGTAGCAATCGGTCTGGTTTTTGTGTACCTGCTTTTAAGTTTACTCTGCTCTACGCTTAACGAGTTCGTGATTACCCGGTTTCTTGCTTTGCGTGCAAAAACCCTCGAAGATGGCATCCGAAACCTGCTTAATGATCCAGGTGGGAATGAACTCGCCAGGCTCTTCTATGATGATCCGCTGATCAAGGGGCTTGCTAAGCAGGGATGGTTTGACAAGCTCCTAAATAGGAAGAGCAGACCTTCCTATATATCCTCTCGTAACTTTGCTCTGGCTCTGAAGAATGTAACGCAGGGTTTCACCGTGGCTTCTGACCCAGATCTGGCGCAGGCGCTGACAACCCTTATCGGCCCAGTAAAAGGCGATCTTGAGAAGGAAGTAGCCAGCGTAGAGAAGTGGTTTGATGATGCGATGGAGCGTGTTTCGGGTTGGTACGTGCGGAAGGTGCAATTGATCCTTTTTATCCTGTCCCTGGTCATTGTAGTGTATTTGAACGTGGATACTCTTGCACTGGTCCGCAGCCTGACAAGTAATTCGGTAATGAATGCCGCGATCGTTGCTGCCGCCCAGGGAGCTGCCCAGAAGCCGCTGACTTCAGATCTGAGGGGAATACAGGAAAACTTTCAGCTACTCCAGCCCGCACTCGGCTGGTCGACTCTGCCAGGTGATATTGCCAGTTGGATATTCAAGATCCTTGGATTGCTTGCAACAACACTGGCAGTATCATTGGGCGCTCCATTCTGGTTCGACGTGCTGAACAAATTCATATCATTCCGTTCTACCGGCACTCCACCGCCAACGGCACTGAAGGGGGTAAGCGTGAACCCACCACTCGTCTCTCCCGAGGCCAGGTTGATACCAGTTGAGGCAGAACGCCAGGGAATATCAACGGGAAAGGATGACACAAAATGAGTCAATATGAAAAGGAGCCTGCACAAAGCAGTCCTACATCATACCCGCCCGGAACGGGCAATCTTCCTACAACAAGGAGACGGCGACAACGTTTAGGGATCATTGCAGCATTCATCGTGCTTCTCTTGATTATTCTGCTGCTTCTTTTCTTCTTTCCAAGGCCAACAGCTACTGTGACACTAACACCCGCAAGCAAACAATTGAGCAATTCCTATGCGATCCCTGTTGTGGCACGTATGTTATCCATCGCACCACAAGGCTCGCAAACGGGAGTTCCCATTGGTCGGCTAAAGCCAGGTACGCAAGCAGAGGGCTGGTTAACATTTAAAAATTATACATCGTACTGGGTGACTATTCCTAAAGGTACAATTGTCATCAGCGTTACCGGCCAGCGGGTGGCGACCGATGAAGATGTTTTTGTTCCGCCAGATCCTATTATCCCTGGTATTGCTTCCGTGCCTGCACATGCTGTAAAAGTTGGAAAGAGCGGCAATATCCAGGCTATGACTATTAATAGGTCGTGCTGCCGCCCCGGAATCTACGTGCTTAACTCTTCAGCTTTTAGCGGTGGACTGGACGTTCAGACGGTTCACATTCTACAACAGAGCGATATTGATAACATCGCCAGGGCGTTGGAGACATCACTCGCACAGAAAGCACGGAGCGATATGCAGTCGCTTCTGATGCGAGGCGAGCAATTTGTTAATACCTCTCCGCAATGTTCGATTACTAAAGTTACCTCGAAACCAGGAGTTGGCGAGAGCGCCGCAAAGTTCACCGTCAAGGTCTCGCTAGCATGTTCAGATTCGGCTTACAATCCGCAAACGACTCTCCCGCAGGCCGAGGACATGCTGAAACAAGAGGCCGCTCGACAACTCGGTCCCGGCTTCAACCTGGTTGGCAATATTGCAACCAGGGTCGAGCGGGCAACACCGGGTAAGAATGGACACCTTGATGTGCTGATCTCGGCAAGCGGAACATGGAAATACTTGTTCGCTGCTGCCCAGAAGTTGGACATGGCAAAGCTTATCGCGCGGGCAACGATAAGTGAGGCGAAAGCCAGGCTCTTGCAGCAGAGAGGAGTCGCAGATGCCTCGATCTCCGTCTCGGGTCCGATCATCGATCTCAGTGGGCACAATATAGTGCCAGATGACCTCGGGGCCATTAACATCAAGGGCTAGTGTTGGATGTTACACGGATAGTAGGTGATGATAGTTCAGAGCGACTGTCAGGCAATCAAAGCGATCTTGAGAGTCGCTCTCGATTGAGTGTTCTATGCTTGCCTTGGAGGGATAGATGGATTTACCACTTCCACCAGAACGAGACGCTCTCGTGGCTGCGTCTGAAATCCCCTCTCCTGGACGCTTGCTCGAATCTGGATTTCTCTGTGTTCGACAGGGGCGCTACGGCGAGGGATTGACCTTTTTCGCACTTGCCTGCGAAAGACTCTCTCCCGATCAGACCGACATTGCTGCTGTATTAGATGCATTCATGCAGAGTCATAAGGCATACTCACGAGCGCAGGAAGAGCTGCTTCAAGCGAGCAGGCAATTTTCGAGGGCAGATGCTGAGCAGCAAGCGCAGCTAGTTCTTCTCGAAAACCTTCTGTCAACCCTGCTGGAAGAGACGAATACGGTATCTCCTAATGTAAACGGACCACTGCAGAATGCCAGAAGTAAGGGGCTGTTGCATATACTTCGATCATCACCTGAAGTCTTCAACAGTAATCAATTGCCAACATTGTTACCACAAAGAATCGCTGGGGGCAGTGGGGGCAATCAACCTTTACCACTGTCATCCTCCGAAGAGAGTCCCGCTCTTCCTGCCCTTTACATCACCTGCTTCGGACGTTTTGAAGTGAAACGGCTAGGCAGCCCCGTCGTTCTCTGCTCAAATCGCCATGGACAGACCATCTTGCGCTATTTAGCAGCTCAATCGGAACACTGCGCAACAGGTGAGACACTCATGACGTTGCTGTGGCCGGAAGACGAACCGGAAGTAGCCCACCCCCGGTTGCACACTGCTATCTGTGCCCTGCGCCGCTCACTCAATCATGGTTATACTTGTGAGCCAGGTGGTGGGTACATCGTGTGCAAAAATCGCACCTACTATCTCGGTGCAACAATCCTGGTGCAAAGCGATGTAGACCAGTTTCTGCATTATTATCAGATAGGGCGGCTGGCAAGTGAGGAGAGAGTAGCTCTCTATGAGAAGGCCTGTCACCTGTACACCGGTCCCTTCTTACCAGAGGATAAATATGCTGACTGGTCATTTCTTCAGCGAGAGCACTTGAGCCGGGTCTACATTGACATGTGTAAAACACTTACCGACTGTCAACGCCTGCGGAATGTTGGCTCTCCCAACGTTGTGGTGAAACGCTGGTAATGTGGGGAGGACCTGCTACACTTCACGATGAAATTAGGAAGGAGGTGGCAGGGAATGCCGACCACCCCACTCATCTCATGGCCAGAGGGCTTAGACCTCATCTCGGTGAGCGAGACCGCCGATGAACTGCTGGTTCGCGTGACCGCGAACCGTTCCTGCTCGCTGTGCCCACGGTGTTCGATCCCCTCTTCTGCTCTTCCTGGCTCCTATCGCCGCAAACCGGCTGCTCTGCCCTGCACAGGACGACCGATCCGCTTGACTCTTGACCGTCCGCAAGTTCTTTTGTCGCACCGCCACTTGTCCGCGGAAGGTGGTTGCGGAACGGCTTCCAGAGCTGATTGAGCCGGCTTCACGTTTGACAAGCCGAATGCGCTCAGCAAGGCTGAGCATTGGGTTCGCCCTCCATGGGGAAGGAGGAGCCCGCCTCTCGCGCCGCCTGGGGAGGCCGATTTCCGCCACCACCTGGCTTCGGGCGCTGCATCTGGTCCCACCACCGCCCGTTGGGAAAGTGCGAGTGGTGGGTCTGGATGATTGGGCTTGGCGTCGTGGGCAACGCTATGGAACGATCCTCATTGCTCAAGAGCGGCAGGGGGTGCTCGATTTATTCGCCTCCGCGGACCCCCGAATCGGTTCAACCGTGGTGAGAGGCGCACCCAGAAGTGGAATTTGTCAGCCGTGACCGAGGAGGGAGCTACGGAGATGGAGCCACCTGGGGAGCCCCACAAGCCATGGAGACTAGCTGACCGCTGGCACATGCTAGCGAATGTGGGGGATGCCGTGGAAGAGTTCTGGATTCGGACTCACATTCGTCTGGCTGAAACCCCTGCCATGGAACCCACCGTCGAGCGCCCTCTCACCAACTACGCAGCGACTCCAGGCGGTCAGGGCAAGTCTCAGGCCAGGCTTTTACAGAAATGGAACCGCTCTCCACGGGTGCAGGAACTTCAGGGCCAAGGTCTGGGGATTCTCAAGATCGCCAAAGAGCTTGGACGGGCTCGCACCACCGTGCGCAAGTCTCTCAGACAAGCGCCAGAGCCACCTCTGCCCCCTCCCCGTCCGCTGCGTGAAAGTCAGCTCGCTCACGATGAAGATGATCTTCTCAAACGCGGGAAGGAGGGCGAGCGCAACGCCGCCCAGCTTTTTCGTGAGATCAGTACTCTGGGATATCTTGGAGCCCACACCACGGTACGAGCTGCTATGCGTCACCTGCGTCCCTCGACGGTGGATGGCTCTCCTCCTCGCACGCGCAAGGAGCGCTCAAAGGCGACCTCCCCACGGGCGTGCCGTTGGCTGCTGGCCCGCCAGCGTGAGGAGCTCGACCAGGAGGAACAGATCAGGCTCGCCCAACTTTTGAAGGTGTCGGCAGATGTCTCCTTGATCTATGCCTTACTGCATACGTTTCTCTCGATGGTGCGCGAGCGCAAACCAGGGCCATTAGGCGCCTGGATGCCAGCAGCCGTTAAGAGCGGGATGGCTGAACTCAAGAGTTTTGTTGGAGGCAGTGAGCGGGATTATGCTGCTGTGAAGGCCGCTCTCCATCTGCCTTGGAACCAGGGGCAAACGGAGGGATGTGTCAACCAGTGAAAGACGGCCAAGCGCATGATGTATGGTCGTGCAGGATTTGAACTGCTGCGTCAGCGGTTACGGCATGCGGTCTAAACGATTGGCATTTCTCTCCCTGCACCTTGTCGTTTGATCCTCACCACGAAGTTTCATGCGCTTCACCA
>DAOTTD010000177.1:0-10896 GCA_034438015.1 Ktedonobacteraceae bacterium
AGAGCCGAGGCAGTGAGAGAGTGAGAGCAGATCTTTTGCTGCCGGTATTGTGAGCATTCGCATACAAATACCTGCTGACCATCGATTTCCTGATGATAGACGTTTTGATAGTTTCCATCTTTGTCACACACCTGGTAATGATCCAGCGCCACGATACGCGCATGAGGTTTATCTTCCTGGCTTGCCACAAGTGCTTCGTTGAGGACAAGAATACGCTCCGCTCTTTTACGAGTGATCTCTGCTCTCGTGGCACGCTCATTTGCCTGGATTAAGTCGGCGAAGGTCTGTCGCAGACGCTGGACGGCAGGACGAAATATGAAGAGACCTTCCAGCAGCAAAACCAGCAGGGTGAGGCCAAGCAGTACGAACTCGATCAGTCTCAGCCGGGCGACATGCTCTTCCGCTTCTCGCTGGTACTGCGTCACAATAGTGTCCATTCCCACCAGGAAGCCCGATTGAGCGGCAAGGATCGCCCGGATATATGGTAAGAAGGCCGAGGCAGGGACCGCACCTGGATGTGGCCCCTCTGGCTTAGCTATAGTGAGCAATGCGTTGGATGCTCGCAGCATGGACTCGTACTCAGGTTCGATGTTAGCAAAGAGCCGTTTCACGGTTTCGCTATTATTACCAGGTAGTCCCAGGGCGGTATCTCCATGCTGCAAACCTTCCTGGCTGCCCTGCCAGAGCACTATGACTCCTCGCAGCTCGTCCGCGTTTTGTTGACGTGCATCGGGGAATACTTCGAGCGCCAGAGCGGCTTTACTTAAACGCTGACTCAGCATGCGCTGGCGCCCAGCAATGTTGATTACCAGCGCATCACTCGATTGCTGTTGCAGTGCTGACTGGATCACTACCTGGCCGAGCACAGTCAGCAAGGCAACAGTACTAAGAGCTGTGATATAAAGCATTGACAGACGACGCGTTGGAGGTCGCTTTTGTACTCTTGAGCGCATACAGATTATTCCTTTCAGACGCATGAGCGAAGCTAGAAGCGAAGGCTTCGTTTGCGTCTGAATAAGGAGCTTCATTCCTTTCAGTCAGATGACGCGAAGCGTCGACACTTCCGCTCTGACCGCCTGACCGAAGGTACTTCCTTTCGGTCAGATGACCCGAAGGGTAGAGACGCAGTCTCGTTTCTGACCGAATAAGGATCCAGGACATCGGACGCCCGGCGGTCAGAATACAGAGCTAGAAGACAGCGGCGTTTCTGACTGCATAAGGAGCTACACTTACGCTGCCTTGCTTTCAGCTACCATCGCAGGAGCGACACGCCACCCTCGTTGCAATGCTACCAGGAGACGCAAGGCCATCAGGGCGACGAAGGCGATCAGCGCGAGCACCACCAGTCCGAGGCTATAAGAGCCACTTAGTTGCTTCACGCTCCCCAACAGCGCTGGTAGGAAGAAACCACCGATTCCCCCGAAAGCTCCTACCAGTCCGCTAGCAACACCTATTTCGCGGCGGAAGCGTAGCGGCACAAGTTGAAAGATCGCGCCATTACCCATACCCAGGCAGACCATTATCAGGAGTAGTAACCCCATCATCACGCCGATGGCAGGTAAGAGCGAGACCAGGAGATAGATGGCTCCAATGGCCAGCAGCAATACTGTAAGCATCCGAATGCCGCTGAGTTTGTCGGCGAGGAAGCCACCAAGGGGCCGGAATGTGCTTCCCAGGAAGGCTGCCAGGGCGGTAAACAGGCCCGCTGTCACAGGATTGAATGCGTACTGGTTCTTAAGGAAGAGTGGCAGGAAGGTGCTGAGGCCGACAAAGCCACCAAATGTGACGCTGTAGAACAGGCAGAACCACCATATATCGCCGCTTCGTAGCGCCGATAGGTACTGGCCGAGTGACAGACCCTGAGGGCGCGTAGGACTTTCCTTCGCAGTCGAGAAGAATACCAGGAGTACTACAGCCAGGGGAATCATCGACATCCCCATGACGGCGTGCCAACCATAGGATTTAGCCAGTGATGGTGCAAACAGATTTGCAACAACAGTACCGATATTACCGGCGGCGGTGATCCCCATGATCAGACCCTGGCGAGAAAGGGGATACCAATGGCTGGCGAGAGGCAGAGCTACTGCAAATGATGATCCGGCGACTCCCAGTATAAGTCCGATAGCGATAATGCCAGAAAAGTTTACCGGCAAGAGCCATCCGAGAAGCAAGGGCAGAAAGAGGAAGAGCAACATAGTGATGCCAACGCGCTTGCTGCCGAAACGATCACTCAACATACCCATCAGGATGCGCATCAACGACCCGCTTAGCGTGGGAATCGCTACCATCAAGCCTTGCTGAGCGCTATTGAGTCGAAGGTCTTTAGTGATGTAAATACCTAGCGACCCTAACAAAACCCAGAGCGTGAAGCACATATCAAAGTGTAGGAAGGACGCAAAAACAGTTGATGCCGACCCCTTGTGAGCAGATACGGATGTTTGCATATACTTACTCCTTTTACTGATATACTACCTGTTCCTTGAAGAAAAGCACTATGAAGACATCAGCCAGAAAAGGCATAGCACTTGCACCCTTGGTTCGCACTAGCCTCCTACCCCATGTATTCGGCTAGCGCTTTAATAAGATATCCTACTTTGGGATGTTCTGGCTCTACATGAGGTGTCACCCCGAGATCCCGTAAGACGGCTGTGCAGGTCGGCCCTATGGAGGCCACAACGGTTTGTGTATTCAACGCCTGAGCCAGTTCGTCGGGAGGAACCGTATCCGCCGCGATGAGGAACAGGTGTCGCGCTTGAATCTGGCTGGTAAAGACGACTGCATCTACGCGCTTCTCGATGATGTTCTTCACAAGGGTACGCAGAGGCGTTGTATCTTCAGACAAAAGCCATTCATAGAGTGTGAGCTCTTCGATATGAGCCCCTCTGGCCTGTAGCTTCTGCACGAGGAATTCATTACGCTCTCCGTAGTGCACAACTGCTACATGTGTGTCTTTTAGCGCCAGGGGTTGCATTGCCTCTAACAGTTCATTGGTGGTGTAGGGTTCTCCCGCGCTCGCTGCTATTGGCACGTTCAAGCGTTTAAGTACCGCGCCCGGTTTTGGTCCCCGGCAGACAACCGTTACGTTGTGCAGCGCAGAGAGCAGTTCGGCATCCCGACCAAGCTTCTCCGCTACACGAAAGAGCGCGTTGACGCCTACCCCGGTGAAAAAGACGACAGTCTGTAGCACTGAGTGGGTAAGGTGATCAATAAATAATGACACCTGGTCTTCGCACTCCAATAAGACCTCGCGCACTGCTGGAGCACAATATGGTTCACCGCCGTAGCGACGGATCATATCCGCGATTTCGCGGCTCATGCGCGCCTCTAGAAGGGCAACACGCGCCGCTTTGAAACTGCTCATAGGCTTTCATCTTCCTTCGCTAGATATCCAGGGTGAGCAGGATATCACCTGCCTCGTTTAAGGAAACAGGATAGACTCGTAGCTGCTCGCACGGATTTTCGATGGGCTGACCTGTTGCCAGATTGAACGCGAAGCTATGCAGTGGACAGATCACTTTGCCAGATCCGATCAGACCATCAGCGAGCGGCCCTCCCCGGTGAGGACAGTTCGGTTGTGTAGCGAAGACATTGCCATCTCGTGTGCGAAAGATAGCAACAATAGTGTCCCTTACACGAAACGTTCGTCCTTCGCCCAGGGGAATACGCTGGATCGAGCCGAGATTATATGTCACGCGAACGGTGGCAGTCCCGGTTTCTAGAGATGTCATCTCCTCTCCAAGAACACTCATGACTGAAGTGCCTCCACTTTCTCCACAGTATTGACCGTATCTACAACGCTTGTGAACTGGACAGGAGATGTAGGTGTGATTGCCTCCTGCCAGGGGTCCTTGTAGGCATCTACAGCCGCCTGAATGTCCTCGTCTAAGCGCTGCCCTATACCTTCCGCGTCATCCACCAGCATACGCCGCAGATGCTCGATGCCGACACGCTCAACAAAGCCGTATGTTCGTTCCAGGTATTTGGCGTTTTCGCGGTAGTATTGCATGAAGCGTCCCATGTATTGCAACACCTTTTCGTGCGAATCTACCACGCATAGCACATCGCCTTTGCGTACAGAAGCTCCCGCCGCACCACCAATATAGATTTCCCACTTGCCCCCTTCGATTGCCACCGCGCCCAGGTCTTTGACAGTTGCCTCGGCACAGTTGCGAGGACATCCAGAGACGGCAAGCTTCATTTTGTGCGGCGATTCGATGCCCTGGAAGCGTCGCTCGATCTTCATGCCCAGGTTCGTACTATCGCCTACGCCGTAGCGACAAAACTCGGTACCCACGCATGTCTTACAGGTGCGGAACGCCTTGGTGTAGGCATGACCAGAGGGGATGCCCAGGTCTTGCCAGACTGCCGGTAACTTTTCTCTCGGAATGCCCAGCAGATCGATACGCTGCCCCCCGGTAATCTTTACCATAGGAACATTGTGCTTTTCAGCGACATCCGCGATACGACGCAGTTCCTCCGCTGAGGTCACACCGCCGTAAATGCGCGGCACAACGCTAAACGTTCCGTCACGCTGAATGTTGGCGTGTACCCGGTCATTGATGAAACGGGCGTCGCGCTCGTCCTGATAGTCCTTGCCCCAGATGGTCTTGAGCAGTGAGGCGAGACCGAGCTTGCTGCCGGGATCTTCTTTGCCATCGGCAAGGGCTGCGAAGACGGCAGAGACGCTGCGTAGATCGCGCTCCTTGATAGCTTTTATCAATTCGGGCCTGGTCAGTGGTACTCCCGGCACGTAATAATGGATCGATGGATCTTCGACCAGTTGATCGCCTGCGGCCAGTTCCAAAATTTCCTGGACCTGGGCCTTGCAGGTGCCGCACCCCGTACCGGCACGCGTGGCATCGCAGAGGACCTTTAAACTGCGCTTCCCCGCTTTGACAGCAGCGATAATCTTGCCTTTCGTGACTCCATTGCAGTTGCAGATCTGCGCACTATCGGATAGATCGGCGACACTGGTAGCTTTACTCTCATTCGCTATGGGGAATAACAGTTCCGCGCGATTCACAGGCAAGGCCCCTTTGCGATCAAAGAGTTGCAATAACTTTGGAGCCGTCTGGCCATCACCCATTAAGATCGCGCCCACAAGATGATCATCATGAATAATCAGCTTTTTATAAATGCCTCGACCTGGTTCGGTATAGGTCACCACCTCGTCGTCTTCGCAGCAAGGATCTTTCTCACCCATCACCGCCAGATCCACGCCCATCACTTTCAGTTTCGTCGAGACCTGGGACCCCTGGTAAAGCGCTTGAGCGGTCTCGTTTGTGAGATTCTCGGCCAGGACCTGGGCCTGTTCCCATATAGGAGCAACCAGACCATACGTCTGACCGCGATGCTGCACACATTCACCGAGGGCGTAGATGTCCAGGGTATCTTTACAGGAGAGATCGTCATTGACGATGATCCCCTGCTCAACGACGAGGCCAGCCTGCCGCGCAAGCTCTACATTGGGACGAATGCCCGTTGAAATGACGACCATGTCGCAGTCGAGTGACGACCCATCCTGGAAGGCCAGGCCGGTGATACGTCCATTGCCAAGGGCAGCGGCAGCTCGCTTCTTCAGATGGAGGTTCACACCCATATCTTCTAAAGACTTTTTCAAGATCTTTCCGGCGGGAAGATCAAGTTGTACGTTCATCGGATGGGTCGTTACATGGGCCACGTGCACTTCGAGCCCGCGATTGAGCAGGCCGCGCGCCGCTTCGAGTCCCAGCAGACCGCCACCCACCACCACCGCGATCTTCGCGCTGGCAGCGTATTCAATCATCTCCTGGCAATCGTCCATCGTGCGAAAGACGAAAACACCATCTTTAAATCTACTGCTCCCATCCGCAAGATTCTCTAAGTTCGGTACAAAAGGAGAGCTCCCGGTGGCGATTACCAACTTATCGTAGCGTTCTACCAGGTCGTCTCCGGCCAGTACCACTTTCGCAACGGGATCAATCGCGCTTACGCGCTTACCCGCGTGCAATGTAATGTTGTTCTCTTCATACCAGGAGAGAAGATTGATAAAGATATCCTTCGGGTCGTGGGTACCCGCCAGCACGCCGGAGAGGAGAATACGGTTGTAATTGCCATATGGCTCGTCGCCAAACATGATGATCTCAAAAAGCTCGCCACCCTGGCGCGCTAACACCTCCTCGACCAGGCGCGCACCGGCCATACCATTTCCGATGATTACGAGACGTTGTTTCTGCGTCATAGTCCATCCTCTTGCGTGACTACTAGTGGTTCGATACGTACTGAACATACTTTGAACTCCGGCATGCGACTCGTGGGATCTAACGCCGGATTGGTTAAACGATTGACGGACTGGTTGCCAGCCCAGTGGAAGGGGACGAAGATGGTATCTTCGCGAATATCCGTTGTGACTTTCACCGTGAACGTAGCTGCTCCCCGTCGTGTCGCCAGTGTTACGCTATCGCCGTTGGCGAGCTTATAGCGCCTCGCCACGATGGGATGCATCTCCGCCAATGGATCGGGCATGATCGAGCGCAACTGCTCGACGCGCCGTGTCTGCGTTCCCGACTGGTACTGAGCGAGTACGCGCCCGGTGGTCAAATACAGGGGATACTCGCTATCTATCGTCTCGGCGGGCGGCTGATGACGAATAGCGTGAAAACGTGCCTTGCCGGTAGGCGTGGGGAATCGCTCCTGGAACAGGCGGGGCGTGCCGGGATGATCTTCAGACGGGCAGGGCCAGAACACTCCATCATTGTCCTGGATTTTTTCATAGGTAATGCCCGCGTAATCGGCAACGCCTCCAGCACTGGCCCGGCGTAGTTCTGCAAAAATCTGCTCCGTCCGGCTATACTCAAAATACTGTCCCTTTCCCAGGCGAGCAGCCAGGGTGCAAAGCAACTGCGTATCGCTTCGTACGTCCGGAGGCGGCTCAAAGGCACGCTTGCGCAGAATGACGCGGCCCTCCAGGTTTGTCATCGTGCCTTCCTCTTCGGCCCATTGGGTCGCCGGCAGCACAACATCGGCAAGCTGCGCCGTCTCTGAAAGAAAAAAGTCGGCGACTACCAGCGTATCCAGCGACTTGAGACGCTCCCGAATATGCGTAGCATGGGGAGCGGATACGACAACGTTCGACCCCATGACAAAGAGTGCGCGTACACCATCTTCCCTCCCAAGCTGATCGAGCATCTCATAAGCAGACTTTCCCGGGCCAGGAAGCTCGCTTTCCGCGATTCTCCATACCCCCGCAACATGACGACGCGCAGCCGGGTCGTCGATCTTACGATAGCCAGGGAGCTGGTCCGCCTTCTGGCCGTGCTCGCGTCCGCCCTGACCGTTACCCTGCCCGGTCAAACAACCATAACCACTATAGGGACGCCCCACCAGACCAAGCGCCAGAGCAATATTGATGTATGCCAGCGTATTATTTACTCCCTGACTCTGCTGCTCAGCACCACGCGCAGTGAGGATCATCGCGGATGTAGCCGTACCGAGCATGTGCGCGGCCCGGACCAGTTGCGCTTCCGGCACACCGATCAGACGCTCCACACGTTCGGGCCAGTAGGTCGCGGCAACGGCTTTTACACGGTCGAAGCCCTCGGTTCGTTCAAGAATGTAATTGCGATCAATCAAGCCATCGCGGATCAGAATATGCAGGAGGCCATTCGCCAGGACAGCGTCCGAGCCGGGCGTAAGACTGAGATGCAGCGCGGCAGCACGCGCAGTCGCGGAGAAACGTGGGTCGACAACGATAAGCTTGCCACCATTGCTGCGCTGTGCCTCGATATACTGCATCATGGGAGGCATCGTCTCGGCTATGTTGCTGCCAGGCAAAAGCAGCACTTCAGCATGCGGGATATCAGCAAGTGGAAAGGGTAAGCCACGATCAAGGCCAAAGGCTTTCTGAGAGGCGGCTGCGGCAGACGACATACAAAAGCGTCCATTGTAGTCGATATTCGAGGTTCCCAGAGCCACGCGCGCGAACTTGCCGAGCAGATACGCCTTTTCGTTGGTGAGTGAGCCCCCGCCAAAGACACCGACCGCATCACGTCCATAGCGCGCCTGCACACGCCGAAACGCTTCTACTACACGCGTCAACGCCTCGTCCCACGTTACTGGCACGAATGTCCCACCCGCATCACGAGCAAGGGGAGAAAGCAGGCGATCAGGATGGGACAGTGTATCGGGAGCCGTCCACCCCTTGACACATAAGCCTCCCTTGTTCACCGGAAATGACGCATTTCCAGCTACCGTGATGTTTGCGCGTGGCCCCTTCAAATGCATCCCACATTGAAAAGCACAATATGGGCAGTGAGTAGCAACGCTTGAAGAAGCGGTAGAGGTCTGTGTTTGTTCTAATGCAGTAACTTTCAGCACGGTCTCCTCCCGGTTCGCGCGGCGATATAAGTAACTTCATACTTTTTACCTTTATGGGTGTTACCCTCAAAGGCATCTTCGCCATCCGGGATATCCGTTTGTTTTCACTGCATCGGTGACACGTCAAGTTATCTGTCGCGAGTGAGGACAATAAACTACAGCGACACTGCTATGTACATGGTTTCATCCACTTGCTAATAGTATAATATGCACATTCATATCTTTCAAGGTAGAGGAATGTATCATTCCTCTTCGTTAAAAATAGGTACATATTTTGCCATAATCAAGGTTATTCTTTGTACTTTGTGCAAGTAGCACAATTCATTAATGGGATAAATGCAAAAGATGCATTTACAACTCCTCAGATCTCCTCGCCACAGGCGCTGAGGGGTCAGATCGAGAGAACCTGAAGAGTCACGATGCAATAAGAAAACCTTGAGCTTTTTATAAAATTATACAATATGCACAAAGCTGATAAATCACGCGCATACAAGGGAGGAATAATTTGTTCCTCTTTAGAGAGGATAACTATAGGAGATCAGCGTTCTACCGGCCCATGCAATATTTCGCTCAAGGACCGGCTGGCCTGTCTCATGAGCGAGGATTGATCGTCGAGATAATATTGCAAACGATAGAGGCGTTCGATGAGGCGTTGGTGACCATACATCTGAGCCAGGTGCGCCACCTCTATCAAAAGCGGCACGGCATGAACAATTTCACCGCTATAAACCAGTATTTCAGCGCGCGTCGCTTTGAGGAACATGCTCCAGAGGTTATTCGTGGGCAGATGCTTTTCGGCAAGTTGGAGGTAATGAAGACTCTTTTCGAGCTTGCCCATTCTCGCGTAGCTACTTGCGTACTCTTCATAGACAGAGATCAGGCTATATAACGTGAGAGGAGCAGGCGTTGTAGAAACAGTATGTGCTATCTGTTCGGCACACGTCATCTCGCGCTCAAAATCCTCGTAATCTTCATTGCTTGAGTATGCTCGTCCCAGCAACAGCGCGTTGTTACCACGTGCTGCTGTATCGGCAAGCGGCGTACACTCACGGGCCTGTTCCAGATAGAGGATGGCCTGAGCTACCTCGCCGCGCCGGCGCAGCATATCGCCCTGGTAGGAGAGCGCGAGGTTGAGCAGTGTTTGATCATCGATGGCCTGCGCGATCTGCGCCATCTCCCGGAAATGGTAAAGCATATACTCCACTTCGCGGGTCCTGCGTGTGATTGCCTGAACCTGACCGGCGAGACAGTGGGCCTGCGCGAGAGCACGAAGAAAGGCAGGATCTTCATTGCCAGATTGCCGTTTTAGATTGCGGAAAAAAGTGTCGACGGTCGTGCGTGCCTCGATAAAGCGCGCCTGCAGAATCAGCAGTGAGACGCGTTCAACAATTTCTTGTACCTGCGCCGCGGTAGAAATATCGTGTTTTGAGGCAGCAAGGCCAAGCTCCACGGGATCTATTTCCAGAAGGTCCGCAATGCGACGCAGGTCCGAGATACTTTCTAGCACGCGTTCACCATTCTCATACATGCGCAGCGTACGCGCTTCTACGCCCAATTCACACGCGAGTTGCTTCTGAGTAAGCCCACGCGCCTTGCGATGTTCTCTGATAACGTGTCCAACGGCGGAAGAGCGGTATTTCGAACTATGAGTCGTCATCTAGCATCTCTGCCTTTCTACATGTCTTTCAACATGTTGACGGTTCTCTCAACCAGTTTGTGAGCAATGAGATGGGACGCCTTATGCAGACAGTCCTTTTGTTTGTTGCGCTTCTGTTGCGAGAGACGGCTGTACACCAGGCTCAAGTGCCGGTACCTGCGTGACCCCTTTTTACAACGATCTCGCTTCGAGCGGATCGTATCCAGTTGTTTATTATACCACTTGCCACCTTTAAAGCCGCCGATGTGGTACATCCGGTAGTGTGTGTTTGTCCCTGTTGCCAGCGTGTCGAGTAGCAGGGCGGTGTTACCACCGACCCGCCCTCTAAGAACTGCTCGTGAAACTTTCGCGTCAAGCAGCTCAAGCCTTTCTAACGCCCCTTGCGGGACGCGGTTTTTCCACATGTAAACCTTGGCTGTGTACTTGTTGATGACAATTGGGATGAAGGAGCACTCGGTTTTCGGCTCGGTCTGGACCACCTTTTGACCTCCATTTTATGTGATGGCTGTGCCCCTCGTGGCTCTCCCCAACTTTTGATGATAAGCTGAACAAGACAGGAGATGATATGATGAAAAGATGCAAACATCATATTGTTGGGACGTCACGGATCGGCTTGAAGTCTTGGTCGAGCAACTGATCCCCGCTTCAGAAAAGCTGAGGATGCAGCAGCTCCAGCTTTCCTCGGAGAGACTGACGCTGGTACTCGTCTCCTTGCAAACCCAGGGGCAATGCCCAGTGTGTGGGCAGAGTACGAGAGGGGTGCATAGCACGTACACGCGAACGCTCCAAGATTTGCCTTGGGGATCGTTGCGCTTGACGTTGCGTGTGCAGGTGCATCGCTTTTTCTGTCAAAATCCCGATTGCAAGCGGAAAATTTTTACCGA
>DAOTTD010000178.1:0-8794 GCA_034438015.1 Ktedonobacteraceae bacterium
ATAATTCTTGCAACTAATACGACCAGATTTATTTATCAGGGAGGCTCCACTTATGTTTTCGGCGCGTATCTCTATACAACGCCCGCTTGCCTTTATCATTCTTTGTCTGACATGCATTCTGCTGATCTCCGGCTGCTCGTTCCCGTGGCGACAACATTCGAGCGCCAGCAGCGCAAATACGCCAATACCTACGACGCAGCAGCTCCTCGCGAACCTGCAAAAAAATTTCCGCGCGGTCAGCTCGTTTCATGTCATCCTCCAGGTAAAGAACCCCGGCCCGGCACCATCTGACCGGGTGCAGATCCGCACCGCCAATGGCGATGTCTTGATGCCAGATAAAGTCAAGGCCCAGGCCAGCGTTATGCTCTCCGGTCAGCCGGTGACGGTCAACCTGATCAGCATCGGCAGCAACCAGTTTATCACCGATCCCATCACAGGGCAGTGGCGTGTGATCAAGGGCGTGCTTGATCCGCGCACTCTTACCAATCCAAATACGGGCCTCATCTCGCTGATCGGCAAGCTTCAGAACGTCAGTAGTCCAACCTCGGACGTGGCAAACCAGGTTCCCTGCTGGCGCGTGACGGGCCAGCTCGCGGCCAAAAACCTCGCCTTCTTCACGGGCGGCGGCGTCCCTGCAGGCACAATGCTACAGACAAATGCCTGCATCGGCAAGTCCGACTCGCTGCCCTATCAGGTCGTCGTTACCGGCGAGGCGGCACCAGGCGATACCGCCCAGACGGCTTATGATTTCAATCTGTCGAACTACAATGAAAATATCAGTATCAGCGCACCAGCCGTCTAAATGAGCCTGGATTGTGGAGCGCGCTACTATACAAGACGCCCTTCATGATCCGTTTCACTGTTTTATCATATAGCTGGCGTTCCCTGCCATTATCCTATTCATCTGTTTTTTAGTATCGGGGGGAAAATGTACACGTTAGAAGACGATCATGAGACTTCTTCACGCTTCAAGAAAAAGGCGGAAGCTCAAGCCGGTACGTTCGGCGATCCTGGCGAAGAAGAACATCCAGACCAGCCTACTCCTATACAGCATCCAGGCAGTACGGGCAAACATCACTTCTCGCCCCGGCAGCTTACAGGCTCTTTCAAACGCCTGACGACGCCGGGAAAAGCAAACGCAGGCAATCAGCGCATCGCCCTGGCGGTTCTGACCATCGCCTGCATCGGCGTCTTCTTCACCGCGTTGGACCAGACGGTGGTGGTAACGGCCCTGCCGCAGATCATTAGCGATCTCCAGATCCCTATTACCCGCCTCGATCGCGCATCGTGGATCGTCAGTGCGTACCTGCTCGGCTTCGTGGTCGTGATGCCGCTGATGGGCCGCGTCTCCGATCTCTATGGACGACGCCGCATATTCTTAATCTGCCTGTCGATCTTCGGCGTTGGCTCGTTGCTGTGCGGCCTCGCCCCTATTTTAGGCCAACCGCTAGACCTGAGCTTCCTCGGTGTCTTCGGCATCGATACCTCTTCGCCCGGCCTGATCCTGCTGATCGCCGCGCGCCTCATACAGGCTATCGGCGGCGGCTCCGTCGTTCCCGTCGCGATGGCGATTGCGAGCGATTTCTATGGCCAGGAGCGACGTGGCCTCGCGCTGGGCATTATTGGCGCGGTGACTGAGGCCGGCGGCGCGATCGGTCCGGTCTATGGCGCACTTGTTGTGCAGCGCCTCGGCTGGCAGTTTATTTTCTACCTGAACATGCCCATCGTTATTGCACTCATCGTCGCCGCGTGGATCATCGTGCCTAAAGGCAAACATCAAGGCGAAAAAATCGACTGGATCGGCGCTATCCTGCTCGGCCTCGCCCTGACCTGCCTCAGCCTCGGTCTGGCGCAGCAGGGCACCTCGCTCGGACCAGTCTCGGTCAATGGTGCGGCTCCGCAGAACAATCCGCTCGCGCTCGCCCTGGCCGCCGTTTTGCTGCTCGCCTTTATCATAGTCGAGCGCAAGGTACGCTGGCCCGTGGTCGATCTCTCGCTGTTCAAGCGCATCCCGTTCAGCGCGTCTTCGCTGGTCAGCCTGCTCGTGGGTGCGGCCCTGATCATCGCGATGGCCGATATTCCTATCTTCATCGACACAGTAGTGCGTAGTTCGATCCTGGACAGCGGTCTGGCACTGATCCGCCTCACCGCGATGATCCCGGTCGGTGCCCTGCTGGGCGGTTGGCTCGGGAGCCGCATTACCTATCGCGCGACGGGCGTTATCGGACTCCTTTTCACGGCGGTCGGCTTCTTCTTGATGAGCCGCTGGCCCATCCAGGTCGATTGGAGCCAGATCACCATCAGCACGCTGACGGCCGGGCTGGGCTTCGGTCTCGTCATTGCGCCCATCAGTACGACGGCGATCAACGCTGTGCGGGCGCGCCAGGCGGGTATGAGCTCTTCAATCGTGACCGCGCTACGCATGGTTGGGATGACGCTGGGCCTCGCCGCCCTCACATCCTGGGCATTGGCCTATTTCAAGCAACTGGCCTCTACCTACCCCTCGCTGCCCACTAGCGCGACGGCAGCCCAGTTTACGCAGTGGTCAAAGGGCTACGCCGACCACCTGATACGCTCGGCACACACAGTCTACACGTCCGTCTTCTTTACTTCGATGATCCTCTGCCTGATCGCTATCATTCCGGCCATCTTTTTATGGGGCAACAAGGTCCCGGTCGCAGAGGTAGAGCCTGAGCCTGAACCCTCCATCAACGATGCCGTGACAATGGCCGTGGCCGATATCGCCGTTGCCCCGACCGGCCCTATCCCAAAGATCACAACGGTCCTTGCTGATGACGCTAGACCAGAGCGCGGCAGATGGTGGCAAGATCCTAAGCGTCGCCGTCGCGTCATCATTTACTCCAGTATTGCCCTGGTGCTACTCCTGGGCGCCGGGTTCATATCGACCTTCTTCTTCCCCGAAGACGATACGCCTGCGCCCAGCAACAACAATGGGCCGAGCGTCAATCCGGTGGGAAATGGAGCAACGCCCATCTCTGGACCGCGCATGATACAACTGGCACTCGATCGCGGAGCGCTCACCTCCGTCTTCACTGCGCAGCTCCACCTGCAGTCGGGCGCGCTGACGGATCTCAATGTAGCGCCCGCGCCCAACGATGGCCTTATTCTGAGCCTGAATCTGCATATCGACGCCAACGGTATCCATCGCGTGATGCCGGTCGAACTGGACGGCGTGATCAGCGTCGATAAGCAGCAGAACCTCCAGCTCCAGGTGCGACGCCTCTTGCGCGATGGCAATGATGCTGGTCCAGCAGCAGCAGCCAGCATGCAGACCGCGATGAACGAGATGATCAGCGGTTCGGTCATGCCCGCCCTGCGTGGTCAGCTCAAAGGCGTCAAGCTCGTGTCGGTACATACCAGTGCAGCGATCGCCTGCGGCAAGGGGGCAGAGATGCTGGTGCTGCTCATCCAGGCGCCACCGATTCAGGGCATCGCCGCACAGCCCACACCCATGTCGTTCTGCTTCACAGGGCCGATCGACCTGAACAAACTGTTGCCGCACTGATCATCCCAGGCTTATGGTCTCCAGCCCGGCCTTGATTCAGACCCGAGATAAGGAAAGTAGCTATGAAACAGAGAAGATATTTACCGGTCGCGTGGGTCCTATTGCTCACAACCCTCGCGCTCACCCTCGCGGCGGCGCCTGTCAGCGCAACACCTGTCAGCGCTGCGCAGAGAGTCGTCACACGGGCGACACAAAACCAGGTTACGACACTTAACGCAAACATTTACCTGACGACGGCGACGCTGGCCCCTATCTTCCAGAGCCGTATCAATCAGCAGGTTCCCGGTGCGGTCAGCAGCGCAATCACTAATATCGTGAACAAACTGCCGGCTACGGATCAGGGCTGGGCCAGCCAGATGGCGACGACCCTCATTCAACCGTCCGCCACATTGAGCAGCCTGACGCCACAGCAGAACGGCCTCGCCGCCAGAGTTCGCGTCAGCCTCTATCCCGGCGATCCACAGCCCATCAATGCCAGTATGCTTGTTGACTTCACCGTGCGCAACGGCTCCTCGGTCCAGGTCTCAGCACAGCCTATGAAAGGGAGTTCGGCCCTCGTCAGTGGCCCGTTGACAACGCTTCAGATCCCTATTGGACAGCTCAACTCTATTCGTACGACCCCTTCCTGCGGTAGCGCCGCCCTGGCTGTCAATCTACAGGTCCCTATGTCGCTGGGACAGAGCCAGACTAACACTTCCACAGGCCTGACCGCTCCCCTCCAGGATCAGCGCGCCGCCCAGGCTGGTACCAGTTCTTACGTCGAGATCCCTGCCAGTTCGCTCGCCTCCCTCGGCGACGGCATCGGGTCGATGAACATCAACAAGGATCTGACGGCCAACAACATCGGCATTGCGGTACAGAATGGCGAACTCGTCCTCACATCTGATATCTACTTCGGTTTCCTACAGATCGCCTCCGCTACCACCTATGTGCAGCCGATAGCTGCGCATGGCAACCTCGCAGTCAATGTGCTGAAGACCAATCTGACGTTCCTGAAACTCTTCACGTTCCCGAACAATAGCTACAATCAGCAGATCGAGCAGACGCTCAATGCCAGGTTGAACCGGGCTCTCGCGGGCAAGTTCTACGCCACCAGCGCCGCCATCGGCAGCAATAGCCAGGTGCCCTGTGCCGCCAGCGATAGCCTTATCCTGACCGGCAGCACCAGCCTGGTCTGACACCTTAGAAAGGGAGGGTCTACCTTGACCCTTCCTTCACCCCCACCAGTTCTTTCTCCACCCCGACACTGCTCATCTCCCTGTTGCGAGAAAGATTCCGTAAAGCCTCCTCCTTCTTCTTCTTGCGCAGCCGATGCCCTACCTGCATCCAGGGTCGCTCGACCAGTCTAAAAAAGGCGTACGAGAAAGGTATCACAATCACCAGCACACATACCCAGAAGAGGGCATACACCTGGGAACCTTTCCACTTATGCACGAACTGTTGCATGAGCACTGTAAAGTCAAGGATAATCGGCAGGTGCCAGATATACAGGCTGTACGAGATAAGCCCGATCCAGCGCAGCGGCCCCCATTCAAAGGGCAACCTCAGACCGACAGGCCCGAAGAGCAGAGCCAGTACGCAGAGTCCAAAGCCCAGCGCAAAACCAGACTCGCTCAGCCATCCGTAGGCTCCATACAAGGGGTCAAAGAGCGGCAAGCTATGTTTGAACCATTGATTGCCATCCCACATCGTCATAAACAACAGCACGAGAACGCCGCCGCTCCATATCCATAGGCTGCGTCGCTTGATCCCCTCGCTCAAAGAACGCAATCTATGCTGCACCGGCGCCTGCTGCGAGAGCACCAGGCAGCAGGCAACCAACATGCCGATGGCAAAATCTTCCAGGTACTTCCCATTGCTCCCGTACAGGAAAAAGATCAACACATTGAGCACTGGACGCGACACCAGGAACGTTTGATCCGCATGCGCTACAAAGTATCCTCCCCAGTAGCGCGAGAAGATTCCCCAGGCGAAGAGTCCAACCAGGCAGCCTATCAGCGTCCACCAGCGTCGGCGCAGGGAGTCTCCTCCGATGCGCTTGACTGCCCAGCGCAATCCCAGCGCCACAAACGGCAAGATCATATAGTACTGCCACTCCACCGCCAGCGTCCAGAATGGCCCGTTCAGCTTCTGATAGGTCTCAGGCGTTGAGTCCATAAAGAAAGTCAGGAATAGCCCTAGCTCTTTCAAGTGCGCCAACTGTAGATACTCCGGCGCGATTAACAGGATGAGCAGAGCCAGCGAGACATAATATCCCGGCCAGGTCCGTAAAATGCGCCGCAGATAGAACTGCCCCATTGCGGGCCATGGCTTCTCGAACAGGAGAGATCCTGCATATGGCATAAAAAGCAGTATCCCCGATAACACAAAAAAGAGCGTCACCCCGACGTATCCCGTCAGCGCCATCGCGCTGGCCAACCAACCAATGCCAGGGAGAGGATGCCAGACGCCCATCACCAGAGTCTTTAGATCAATATGAAACGCAATTACAATAAGACATGCAAAAGCACGTACACCATCAAGCACCACAATATTGTTTTTCTGAATCGTACCCTTGAAAGAAGAAAACACAACTCCTCCGCCCAGTAATCAGCAACTTTATGTTCAGCGAGCGCTTCGGAATATTACAGCACATGCATATTCTCACAATACACTCTTCAACTATGCTACAACGGCTGTCAACCTTAATAGATGTGTTTACAATAATAAACACTCTTTTCTATTCACGCATCAGAACAAAAATGCGTACAGGAACATATATACTACAGAGGAACTCTGGCTACGCTCACTTTCACATGAACGAAGGAGAATAGTACTACGCAAAAATCTTTTTAGTGCGCCTCTTTAAAACATTTACATATTATTTCACTATCCGCTTCCTATTTTGCCTATTGCCTGAATAATGCCAGAGTAGTATCCTTGATAGCAATATTTCGCGACCGACACTACCAGCAAAGGAACACAACAGGAATGATCACGCCAGAGAAAGCAGCGGAGCGCCCTCAATATCACGCAACGGTACATGATATTCCCACGAATGACCGTCCTCGCGAGCGCCTGCAAAAGAAAGGAGCTGAGTCGCTCTCGAACGCAGATCTGATCGCCATCATTTTACGCACGGGCACTCAGCGCGATAACGCTATAGAACTTGCCAGTAAGCTACTGATCAAATATAGCGGTCTAAGCGGCCTGATGAGCGCGAGCTTCCACGAGCTATGCAGCGAGTACGGGCTGGGCACAGCGAAGGCGGCCCAGTTGAAGGCCGCACTCGAAATGGGCAAACGACTGAGCATGGAGCAGCCAGACAAAAAATACCAGATCCGTTCTGCCGACGATGCGGCAAACCTGGTACGTATGGAGCTGATGTACCTGGACCACGAGGAAACTCACTCAGACCGAAGTCGTCCAGTACCTAACACGCGCCACGGCGGAACTGGCCGCTATCCTTGGCATTGACCTGATGCATTAATAATAGTGACCCGGTCGTGATACCTCTGTTCACGCCGGGCCACGAGGGATGGGTACTTACTGCCGGTGCGGGTTCGCCTGGTAATCCTGTCGCCAGTACAGCGGCTCGCCCTTCGCATCCAGCGGCGTTTCTTCGTGGTGGCGGTAACGGACAACCCGTAACTCCTGCTCGGTCAGACGCCCGCGCAAGAAGATCAGCGCGGCCAGCAGGATAACGGCCAACAAGCTCAGGCCGACAAACTGCCGGTAATCCCATAGGGCGATAAACAGGAAGACATACAGGACGGTAATACACAGGGCCACCAGGCCGACGGCCACGATAACCAGTTTCTTTTCGCCGTCCATCAGCCGGCCTCCGTTCTAAAGCCGCTACCAGTGTTGTACAGCACCAGCGGGATAGCCGAACCTGACACGCTGACCAGCAGATCAGGCTTGCCCCGGACGTCGCTATGGCTGATGTAAGCGGGCGTCAGGCTGACGACGCGCTGGCTGTTGTCGCCGGTCAGCGCTTCCGCCAGGGCGTAGATACGACTGTGGCCGGGGTCGCTTACCGGCATTTCGATGACGATTGCCTGACCTTTGTAGTATTCGGTGATAAAATGGCTCACTCCGCCGTGTCCCACGTTCAGGTCATAGACACTGACGCGGGACGCGCCGTAATTCCAGTGCTCCTCAGTGTCGCTCACGAACGGCAGCACGATACGGCTCATCAGCAGGTAGAAGCCGAGCATCAGGCAGGCACCGGCCAACAGGTAACGCCAGTACGCCGCCACCAGGCCGGGGCGCTTCGGCAACGGTTCGGCGTACACTTCCGTCTGCACGTCATCGGTCGGTACCTGCACCGCGTCGGACGTGCGCGGACGGTGGGCGCGTAAGATTTTAGGGGGCTGTAGGTCGTCTTTACGCAGGGCCATCGGTCACCTCCCAGCAGATCATACTATTGACCTGTTGACGTACCTTCAGGTCGCGGCTGATAATGCCGCGCAGCAAGGCTTCGAGCTGACGGTCATTGTGGTGGCAGATGCAGCCGGGCGTGGTGCAAAACGCCCGCTCGCCACCATGCAGGTAAAAGATAGGCACCGGCGTCACGGGTTGGGCGGTATCCGTCGGGAAGGCAAGCAAGGGTTGCTCTTCATACGGTTGCATGGTTTGTCCTCTCTTGACGTAGGCACCCCCGTGTGACAAGAATCACACGGGAGCCAGAACTACCTAATGGGGTTGGAAGGTTCTCACCATCGGCTCTCCTGTTCCAAGCAGGAGAGTCTAGCTTTCACCTCGCTTTCTTGACAAGAAACAATAACTATTGTCAAGAATACACAGTATTAGCAGGAAAAGTCAAGATGTAGGCAGCCTCACGCCGAAAATCGCAGTTGTTGACGGTTGTGTTCCGGAGAAAATATAATGAGGCAAAACTACCTGGGGGTTGGTATCTTGGAACAGTGGTTGACGCTGCAAGAAATTGCAGATGAATTAAAGATGCACATTGAAACCGTGCGCGAATGGGTACGCACCAAACGCCTGACGGCCTACCGTGTTGGCCGTGATTACCGTGTGAAGCGGTCTGACCTGAACAAGTTTCTGGACGAACGGAAGACGACGGATGATGAGCCGTAAGGAGGTGCTGCGACTATTCCTCTTCGCGCTCTATATTCTGAACGACCAGCCGCCCAGCTCTTAGGAGTCGTCAGGGAATAATGTTGTCAACTGAGGCGGTTCGCGGCAGGATGGTGTAGTTCCATTCGCCGTGGAAGGAGTCCGGTTGGATGGAGAGGGTGGCCATCTCTTCCTCCGACACCTTGC
>DAOTTD010000179.1:0-5081 GCA_034438015.1 Ktedonobacteraceae bacterium
TCACCATTATGCAATTCGCCGAGAGATTGCCTGACCGTCAAGCAGCCGACGCAGTGCGAGCTCGTCTCGATTGGAAATATGCCCTCGGTTTGGAACTAGAAGACCAGGGGTTTGACTTCTCGGTTCTCAGTGAGTTTCGCTCACGACTTATCGCCGGTAATGCTGAATATCTGCTGTTTGACACCATGCTCGAGCACTTCAAGCAACGTGGTCTTGTCAAAGCTGGTGGGAGACAACGCACGGATGCAACCCACGTCTTGGCGAAAGTCCGTGCTTTAAATCGCGTGCTGTGTGTTGGTGAGACCTTCCGTGCCACCTTAAATAGCCTTGCCATCGTCGCGCCAGCGTGGCTGCATTCGTTTGCCCCGCAAGAATGGCACGCTCGCTATGACCATCGGGTGGAGGAACATGGACTCCCACGAGAGAGCACCAAGCGTGCCGCTATCGCTGAAATCATAGGGGCAGACGGCTACCACCTGCTGACAGCGATTGATACCACGCCAGCACTCAACTGGCTGCACCATGTTCCAGCGGTACAGCTCTTGCGACAGGTTTGGCTCCAACAATTTGAACTGGTCGAGGGCCATGTCCACTTCCGTTCCAATGACAATATTCCTCCCCCTTCGAAGATGATCTGCTCCCCCTACGATACAGAGGCGACCTATGGTCGGAAGGTGACCGAGTGGTGGGTAGGATACAAAGTGCATTTGACGGAAAGCTGTGATGAGGACCAACCTCGACTGATTACTCATGTCGAAACGAGCCTTGCAGGCAAGGGAGATGTGGATGTGACTCCAGTCATTCATCGCGCTTTAAAAGACAAGGCATTGCTGCCCAAAGAGCATTTGACCGACACGAATTATGCCGAGTCAAAACAATTCGTCGCAAGCCAGCTAGACTATGGAATCGATTTAATCGCTCCAACCAGGGCTGACAACAAGTGGCAAGGCCAGGCAAAACAAGGCTTTGATGCCAGTAGTTTCCAGCTCGATTGGCAAGCACAAAAGGCAACCTGTCCAACTGGGCATGAAAGCTCGAGCTGGACACCCGCTCTCGATCGACACGACAATGAAGTCATCAAGATCAAGTTTTCGACAAAGGATTGCCAAACATGCTCTTGTCGTTCTCAGTGTACTCAAACAGACCGACGAACCATTACGGTAAGGAAAGAAGAACATCACATGGCCTTACAGAAGGCCAGAGCGCGTCAACAAACGCCAGAGTTTCGGAAGGTCTATCACAAACGGGCGGGGATTGAAGCCACGATGTCACAGGGGGTGCGGGCATTTGGTATGCGCCGAAGCCGATATGAGGGTCTGGCCAAGACCCATCTCCAACACCTTGCATGCGCGACGGCAATCAACATGGTGCGTGTCTTGGCTTGGTTGGAAGAACCTGCTGTTGCCAAGACGCGAATCTCCCACTTTGCAGCTTTAACCGCTTGAGGGTGAGAGGGTTCGCCAACAGTGTCACTTTGCGTGCTGACTTTGCAACCCCTATTCGTAGAAAAAGATAGAGGGAAATGTTCTTGTCCCCAATAAATCATGAATGAGGTGCTCCTTCTTGCCTACGCTTCCGTTCTCCTTCCCCGGTTTTGCTATCCAGCAGATCACCACTCTTAGGACGATCCTGACCATTACGGCATGTGCCACCCATCCCACAGCGGTTTGCCCATCTTGTCAACACGTTTCGCGTCGTGTCCATAGTTATTACACGCGCTCAGCACAAGACTTGCCGGTCAGCGGTCACATCGTCCAACTTGTCTTACGCGTGCGGCGTTTCCGCTGCATGAATCAAGACTGCCAGCGGCAAACTTTTGCCGAACGCTTGCCTGATCTTCCCGTTTCAGCCCGGCAAACGACCCGTTTAGGAACGCTGCTGGACTGCATCGCTGTCGTTCTCAGTGGGCAAGCAGGCTCCCGGCTCACCGAGCAATTAGCCATGCCGGTGAGTGCCGATACGCTTCTCAGGCGAGCCAAAAAGAAGATCCCGGCGCTCCCAACTCCCCGCATCCTGGGCGTGGACGATTTTGCTTTTCGCCGGGGGCACACCTACGGGACTATTCTCATCAATCTGGAAACCCATCAGCCGGTCGATTTGCTTGAAGACCGCAGCGCGGAAACCTTTGCCGCATGGCTCAGGCAACATCCTGGCGTGGAAATCATCAGCCGAGATCGCTCGAAAGACTATCAACGTGGAGCAACTGAGGGCGCTCCCCAGGCCCAGCAAGTCATAGATCGTTGGCATCTGTTAAAAAATCTTCGGGAAGCTATTGAGCGCTTCCTCAGTCACACCCAGATGCCAGAAGAGGCAAGTGAGGGTGCCGGGCTTGCGATCTCGCCTCGTCAAAAACGAACCAGCGGCGAGCGAGGACGTTCGGAGGGATCACGACAACGGCGACTGGCTCTCTATCAACAGGTCCAGGAACTCTACCGGCAAGGGGGAACCATTCTGGGGATTGCCAGACAACTGCACCTTGGCCATCGAAGGGTGCGCAAGTTTGTGCGATCTCCCAGCTTTCCTGAATGGGGCAAACCCGCACACACTAAGTGGTCAGTTCGCTAAATGCGAATAAACTTTGTATACCAGGGACGAAGGGCACGCTGTGGAAGCTGATGACGCCGCCTTTTCCCCCAGATAAAGGGATGTTTGTGTGCGTTCCAATAGGCAGTGGCACCTTCGACCGCCTCGATGATCTGC
Organism: Ktedonobacteraceae bacterium; assembly: GCA_034438015.1. Classification (GTDB taxonomy): domain Bacteria; phylum Chloroflexota; class Ktedonobacteria; order Ktedonobacterales; family Ktedonobacteraceae; genus JACDAE01. Next base: position 2,701 of record DAOTTD010000179.1, read on the forward strand.
TGCCAGGTCTCAAAGCGCCGCCCTTTGAGCGCCAGAGACTTGAGAACCTTCCACCAGGGTTCGATCAAATTGAGATAGGCAGCGTAGGTAGGCTGATAGACGAATTCCCACCGCTCATGATGGATCATGAAGAGCAACAGATCATGGCAATGATGCATGTCCAGATTGTCCATGATCGCAGAGATGCGCTCCACCTCTTGGGGCACCTGTTGGTCGACAAAGCAGAGAAAGTCGATGAAGTGGGCCTTACAGCGCTGCGGGTAGCACTGGGTCCAGCAGTCCCCTCTCGTCTCCCACAGTGCTCCATAGACATAGCCAAAGGCTCTGCGCCCATAGTCAATCTCTTGCCTGGCTCGCTCTGCTGGCCGCAACGTGACATTAATGGCGAGCTTTCCGGGATAGCTCTTGGCCGAGACCGGTCCCATCTCATCAATGTCGAGGATGGCACTGTGCGCGGGCTGCTCTTTTCTCAGCCGTTCGAGGGTCCCCTTTTTTCGGCGAAGTCGGGATCGAGCCGCTTGCTGAACCAGGTTTCCTGTTGGCGCCAGCGCAAGCCCTCGGCTCGCAGCAGCTCAAAGATGCGCGTGCGTTTCATGCTGATGCCCAGGTGCTCCTGAACGTGGGTACTCAGTCGACGAAAGGTCCAACTCTCGAAGGACTCTCCTACCTGGCTGGGTCGGCTCTTGGCCGCAGCAATGATCTGGGCCGCCTCCTCGGGCTGGTAGCGGGCAGGCGCTCCCGGTCGAGGTGCATCCTGCAACCCATCGAGTCCCCGCCCGCTAAAGCGTTTGAACCACTTGTAGACCATGTTGTAGCCCACGTGCATGTGCTGAGCGATCTGAGGCACGCTCTGGCCTTGACTGGCCAGACGAATGATCCTGGCTCGCTCCACCAGGCGCGCCGGAGCCGTTTGCGAACGACTCAATTTCTCAATCACCTGCTGTTCTTCTTGGCTTAACGCCCGCATGCGCAACGTCATCGGTTCCCTCCCTTTCTGGCTTGTTTTCACCTCCTCTTATTTTACCTCGTATTTAGCGAACTGACCACTAAGTGGTGCATTCGCTAAATAGGTCATAGAATAGAAAGAAAGGAGAGAGAACACAGGAAGGAGTCGGCGATGCGAGGTCCATTGCGCTTACGCCCTTTAACTGAAGAAGAAGAGCGGGTGATCAGCAAACTGGCCCGTTCTCAAAGTGCCTCAAAGCGGCTGGTGGAGCGGGCCAAGATTATTCAGTTGGCCAAAGAGGGGCAGACGATCCCCCAGATTATGCGGCAGCTTCATTTGAGCGAACAGATGGTGCGCAAGTGGTGGAAGCGCTTTGAACAGCAGGGGGTGGCTGGTTTAGAAGATGCGCCCCGGCCAGGAGCGCCTTCGCGCTACACGGCAGAGAACAAGGCTCGCGTGCTGCAGGCGGCACTCACCCGACCCCGCGATCTGGATTTAGGGTTCCACTGTTGGACCTTTGAGCGGCTGGCTGCCTCTGTCCACGAACATCTGGGCCTTCACATGCAAAAGACGCGTATCTTCGAGATCCTGCAGGAGGAAGGCCTGCGGTGGCGACACGAAGAAACGTGGTTTGGCGAACGGGTCGATCCCGACTTCGCCAAACAAAGGGGGCTATCGAAACCCTCCGCAAGGAGCCACCAGCCGACAGCGTCATCCTAGATAGTGATGAGATGGGACCCGTCTCAGCCAAAAGTTATCCCGGACAGCAGGCGATCAATGTAAACACTCGTCCAGCCCAGCGAGCCAAACAAGAGATCGATTATGGGCGCAGAGCCTTTGGGTATGTCTATGGGGCGTTGTGGGAGACGACAGGCTCCTGCTGGACGCCGTGTTATCCAAGCCGCTGTACCGTGCATTTTGTGGACTTTCTCTGCTATATGGACGAGCAGATCCCACAAAACAAAGAGCGCATCTACGCCATCATGGACAATTTGGAAATGCATCATTGTCGCGATCTGCTGCTGTTCATGATCCATCATCCGCGCTGGGAATTTGTCTACCAGCCGACCTCTGCAGCGTATCTCAACTTAATCGAACCGTGGTGGAAGGTGTTGCGTTCCCTGGCTCTCAAAGGCAAGCGTTTTGAGACCTGGAAGGAGATGGTGGAGGCCGTGGAGGCGGCTACGGCCTACTGGAATGCCCATAAGCATCCGTTTGTCTGGGGACGACGACGCCGGCATCAGCCGCCTCACCGCCCCCAGAAGTTCTCGTTCCAGGTGAAAGTCATGCGCATTTAGCGAATGCACCACTAAGTGCCTATCCGAATAACCTGATAACGTGATAACATAGGAGGTATGAACAGACAAGCAACCAAGAAACGAGAACGAGAGCGGACCCCGAATAACCGCACGACGACGGGATTCCGCATTTCAGA
>DAOTTD010000180.1:0-5593 GCA_034438015.1 Ktedonobacteraceae bacterium
ATCCTTGATGTCTCTCTTCCCCACACCGTGTACCTGCCCCTTGCGAATCATGTGCATCACCTCGTAGCCTTGCAAGGTTCACCACGCGGTCTCGAACGAAAAGAAGCCCATCCCCGGCTTGACCAAGCGTTTGATAAAGCGATGGTCTTGCTCAATCAGGTTATTCAAGTATTTGACCTGCCTCAGTTCGACCGCTTCGGGAAGCGTTCCGCTGGCTTTGAGGTCTGCAATGGCTTTGGGATAGGCCGCATTCTTATCGACATTGATGACGCGGGGAGTCGATCTGCTGGCTTTGAGGTCTGCCGACACAGGCGGCTGGGCCACCTGCTCCTGGACCGGACGCGCTTGAGTAGATGAACAGGCAGAGGAGTGCAGCGTTTTGAGAAAGAAGCGTTTGGCTGCCTCAGCATCCCGCGTCGGACTCAAGAGAAATTCGAGCGTGTTGCCGTGCGAGTCGACCGCCCGATAAAGGTACATCCACTGTTTTTTGATCTTGATGTAGGTTTCATCGACCCGCCACGAATCCGTTGTCGCTTTCAAATGGGGACGGCAACGTCGATCAAGCTCTGGGGCATACTGCTGAACCCAGCGGTAAATCGTGGTGTGATCCACGTGCAATCCACGCTCCAGCATGATCTCTTCGAGGTCTCGATAACTGAGTGAATAGCGCAAATACCACCGCAGACACAGGAGAATGCTATCGGACTGGAAGTGGCGCCATTTGAAGGGATTCTGACTCTGGGTACTCATGAAACGAGTCCTCTTTTGCCTTTTTCACCAACTTTACCAGATCAGCTTTCTTTTTGCAACACAGCCGACTGGCTGCAATTCTTTACTGACACGCATCGGCCTGATGCGGTGCGTATCCTGGATTTTCCCCATGCGGCAGAACATCTCACCCAACTGCTGGAAGCCCTGGAGAAGACAGGGATGCATTTTCCCCCTCACATGCTTGATCGGTGTTTGCATATCCTCAAACATCGAGGTCCCCGTTTCCTGTTGCGCATGGCTGATCGTCTCGAAAGGAATCTTGCTCAACACAAAGGGGTTCAAGAGCATCTGGAGTACTTGCGCAAACGAGAGACGTTGATGCGGTACCCTCAGTTCCAGAACTCAGACTGGCCGATTGGTTCTGGCATGGTGGAGAGCGCCAACAAAAACGTCGTCGAAGCTCGCTGGCAGCGGGAACGGGGATGCGATTTCGAGCGCAAACATGTCAATCCCATGCTGGCATTACGCAATGCCATCTGCAATGATCGTTGGCGAGAGATGTGGAAAACGGCGCTCACACACCATCGAAAGCTTCAAGCGCTCCAAAGGGCCGCGCGGGCGAAGCCGCGGGCACAGGCTTGCCTTGCTGGTGGTGATGCCTCCTCTCAAGAGTCCCCTGCTTCTCCATCTGCTGCGGTGTCTGAGCGCCTCTCGCCTCCGGCTCCTTCCCAATTTGTCTCGGAGGCAGAGGCCCCTCCTGTTTCTCCTCCGTCTCCTGTGCCAGAAGCCTCGCCGCCCAGTTTCCGTCGTCTTTCTCGTCGGCGCACACGGCAGACTGCACGGCAGCGGGGGAACTGTTCTCAGCACAGCTCATCTAACGTGAACGCAGACGTCTGCCTGTGCGGAACGCCACTGGTGCGTTTCAAGGGCCATCGGCCCAAACAGTATTGTTCGGACCGATGTCGCCAACGAGCCCATCGCAAGCGACGAGCCACCATCTCTTCTCCTTGGTCTCCTCATCGGAAGCAGACACCCTTGCGTGTTCAGCGTTCCCGTCACCCCTTCGCGAAGAAGGATCCACAGACCTGCCCATGTGGAAGGCCTCTGGTGCGACAGAGAGGACACCGGCCCCGAGAGTACTGTTCGGATCGCTGCCGGCAACGCGCGCATCGTGAGCGACACCAGCAGGTCTCATGACCTCTCGCCAGAGGGCCACGGGAACTAGCCTCACCTCCTGTACGTCTCTACTGTGAGAGCGTACCGCTTTCCCTGGTGGTCTGTCGAGCTTCATTTGAACGGGGGTGGGGATCGCCGACATGTAGGGACGCCCCTTGCGGGCGTGCGGCTCCTGCTCAATTGAACTTTGACTAAGCCCTGGTATGTGATACACGCGGGAGGCAACTATGTCGATGAAAAAAAGCCTGTCTTTTCTACCTGGTTTGCTGCTGGTGGGACTGCTGGCCTGGCTGAGTGGGTGCGGCACGAATGTAGGCACAGGGAGTGTGCCAGCCAGCAAGCCGGCTAACAAGCCGGACAGCGTGAGTATCCAGGTTGATCTGCCGCCGGGCGAGCCGGCCGTGACCCTTAAGATAGCGAGCATGGTGCAGCAGCTCTCTGCCACGATTTACGCGCTGCCGCAGATGCCCGACAACCAGGCTTGTACGAGCGAGCGCGGGCCGCACTACACGCTGACGTTCCGCCAGGGCGACAAAACGCTGGTGAAGGTGATTGCCATGCGCGACGGGTGCCGCCCGGTCGCTATCGCGGGAGAGACGCATGACCGGCAGGCCACGCAGGAATTCTGGGCGCAGCTCGACCAGGCCATCTACCACGCTTCGCCGCCCGCCAGCGTGCAATGGCTTGGTATCATGCGCGTGCCTCAAGCGGGCCAATCGTCTCAAACCGCGCGCATTCTCTCTGCCGCCACTGCTCAGCACCTGTACGATGCGATCCTGGCGCTCCCACTTGCTACCCCAAACAACGGATACCTGAATGGCCCAGCTACCTACCAACTCGTCTTTCACGCCGCGGACCAGGATATTCCTTCCCCCATCGACATGCAGCACAACCTTGTATCACTGAATGGGAATCTTCAATCGCGCACCGGGTTGTACACGATGAACGACCAGTTCAAGCGTTTCCTCGAAGAAACCCTGGCCGCTGCTACCTTCGCCCCGACACGCCCCGACGCGCTCTCGTTTCTCGTCGAGAAAGAATATGTATATAGCCAGCCGGTCGGGATTGACGATAAGGTCTTCATAGAAAAGTTGTACGCGAAAATCCTGGCGCTTCAACCCGTACAGCCGCAGCAAGGCTGTCCTTCAGAAGCGGATAAGGTGGCCGGGAAAGCGACGTGGTACGACATTCGCTTCACACAGTGGAGCCTGCCTGTTCTCCAGGTCAGCGCCTATGAAGGAAGTTGCAAGCTCGTCGAGAACAGCTCGACCGGCCAGCCTTATCAAGGCGACCAGGAATTCTGGGATCTTGTTCACCAGGCCGCTGGAAAGCCTTGAGCGAGCGCGGGGCAATTTTTTGCAGTAGGGATGGCGAGTACCGGGGCAACCGCGAGGGTCGCCCTGGCCTCTCGCGCTACCCTCACCGCAAAAATTGACCCTGCTGGCGAAAAGCTTAGGAAGCAAGGGCTGCAAAGCGAGAGACACGAGTAGCATCTCGTGAAATCCCCATGAGGAATGCAAGCAAACGTGTCACATCGAGAGCAGTAGCAATGATGATATGCTGTAAGTGTGTCTTCACCTGTCCAAGATAGCGGCTTCGTCGCAAATCGAAGGCGCGCACACCTTGAGAGATGGTTCCCTCAACTCCTGCACGAATGGCATAACGGTCTTTAAATTCCTGGGTCGTCTGTCGTTTCCTCGCCGACTGAATCGCTTCATGCTGAGCTTGTGGGTGAAAGGAGATTTGACGAGGGTTGCTCTGGGCTGTCGTACACTGCGCCCGGCATGGGCATGCCAGACAATCCTTCTTCCCAAACTCGACATGGATGCGATCCCCCCCATGTGCATTGTACGCCCACTTCCATTTCCGGCTGGTTTTGCCTTGAGGGCAGATCACACGATGAGCTTCCCAATCAATCGCAAAGTCGCTCACGCTAAACCCTTGTCCCGCTCGCCCTTGCCAGGAAGGATCAACAATGACAGGACCCAGGAGCTCGATCCCGTACCGGCTTGAACTCCTCACGAGATGAGGACCATCCACATACCCAGTATCAAGTATGTGCTCCGAGGGCAGCAGGTGCTTCTCTGCCAGAGCTTGATGGATCGGCTCCGTTTCCTCAATATCTTGGGTCGTGGCGGCGGTGGTCTCCACATTGATCAGCAAATGTGGGGTCTCCTCGTCGCAGGTTTCGGTGAGATGCACTTTGTATCCTGTCCAGACCGTACTGCGTTTGATGCTCATGTGAGCATCGGGGTCATAGGGAGAGGAAATGTAAAGAGCAGCAGGAGGAATATCCTCATCTGAACGCCAATACGGTGTCCCCTCATGACTGCCGTATTGTTGCACCCACACCCGCCGCAACACCTCGACAGCGGGCACTTCTCGCAGCCACGCCGCAGCATCGGGACCTTGCAGCAGCGAGAGCAGATACCACCCATCTGCCCCCATCTGTTCGGCTATGGCTTGCCGCTTCGTTTTCTCTTTAGGAAAGTGATAGTCCTCCACCCGACTGCCATAGCGTTCATACCACTCTTGGGGAACCCCGCTTCGCACCCAACCGGGAACCACAACTGCCAGACTGTTAAGAGCGGCTCGTAGGGTTTCTCCCACACATTCCAGACGATTGAGTGTGCGAATGGCAGCCAGCACATGCGTCGAGTCGGTTCGCTGCTTGCCTCGCTCTTTGAGCCACCCACGTTCTCGGCACAACTTGAGAAGCTCATCGAGCAACACCGCCTCCTGCTTATGCTCTACCAACCGACTCCGAAATTCTGAGAGCACAGTAGCATCAAATCCTTGATCAGTCAATTCAAGACTCAATGCATATTTCCAGTCAATTCGCATCTGCACGGCTTCTGCTGCTTGTCGATCTGTATAGTTTTCCATATATTGCATGATGCAGACCAGTGCTAAACGCCAAGGAGCTTCTGCATAGGAACCTCTGGATGGGTAGAGCTTGAGAAACACTTCATCGGTGTAGATTGTTCCCAACTCATCTCGCAAGAGCAGATACCGGTTCCCCTTTGGTACAATTGCACGAGCTACACGAGCTGTTTCTTCTGGGACGGCTGCTATGGATTCAGGTTGCATTGACATCTTTGGACTCCTTTTTTGCTCACATGTTCTCTTTCTCTCTCTTCTCTCCTATTGTAGCCCTCTTTCTTTTTTGTCGCGAATCCCTTTCGCCAGCAGGGTCGAACTCACATACAGCACTAGCACTCCCGTTGACCACACTGGATCAGGCATTAATTGTGGTGTTCAAAGAGGCTTTTCCACTGGCTCGCGATCAGGAGAAGAGAGAGCCAGCGTCTCTCGATGCAACAGGTGTTCAGCTCGATCATGCCTACTTGGTGAAGGCTGATCTGAAACAGATGTGGGGGCCACAAGCATCTTTGCGAAGGGCCAACCTCAGCGAGGCCAACCTCAGCGAGGTCACCCTCTTTGGGGCCACCCTCTTTGGGGCCAACCTCAGTGAGGCCAACCTCAGCGGGGCTGACCTCAGGGGGGCCGACCTCAGCGCGACCGACCTCAGCGCGACCGACCTCAGCGGGGCCATCCTCATGGCAGCCGATCTCAGATCTCTCTCCCTGACACTTTTTCCAGGATACAAGAAGGGTAAAATAGAATACGAAGAGAACAAGAGGTGTAATTTCGAGCATCAAATGGCCGTTTCAGACATCCATTTGGGGAAGAAAAGAGACAGAAG